>NZ_JAKMRZ010000006.1:0-90067 GCF_025772385.1 Campylobacter sp. FU_520
CTATAATATCGTGCAGTTTATAAAGTGAAAATTGATAATAATCTTGATTGATTTTTTTGTATTTGACATCACAAAAAGGACTTATACGCGTAAAAAAAACGCGTATTTTATCCTTAGAATAAGCAATTTTTTCTTCTTTTAAAATTTTTATAAAATCATCATTTTCGAGTAAAAAGCGTCTTTGAACTTCACAAACCATTTTATTTTTTACAAGCTTTACAGCCATTTACATAGGCAAATACACCAAGATAATCAATAATATTGCCAATTTTTTTCTCAAGATCTTCTTGATATTTATTAATCCCACTATCTTCATAACATACATCTTCTATATGATTGCATTTGCTACAAATTACATGAATATGAGGATATTCATAGATATCATAACAAGTTTTTTGATTTGGCGTATTGATTTCTACCACCAAACCTTGTTCTTTTAAAGTATTTAAATTTTTATACACTGTAGCTAAAGAAATAGAAGGATATTCTTCCTTAATACTTTCATATAAAGATTCTATGTTAGGATGTTCATGGCGTTTTAAAATTTTTAAAATACAAAGTCTTTGTGGAGTAGCTTTCAAATCACAATTTTTAAGCATTTGAATAAGTTCCATAATAAATTCTCCAATATTTTTTTCTATAGTATAACGCTTTTTTTATAAAAAAATAATTATATTAAAGGATATTTTTTATCTTTTAATAAATTTTAATCTTTTCGCATAAAGAATCAACATCAAGTTTTAAAAACTGCTCAACCTCATTTGTCTTACCATGCGTGATAAAGCAATCTTCAAATTCAAAGCTTACTAGTTTTATGTGATAAAGATTTTCTTTTTGTAAAAAATTTGTAATTAAACTTCCCACTCCACCTATTTTAGCACTATCTGAAAAAACAAACCAAGTTTTTGTATCTTTTGCTAATTCTTTTAAAAGCTCTTCATCTAAAGGTTTTGCAAAAATCAAATCTATCAAACTCGCATAATCTAAACCAAGTTTATCCAAAGCTAGTTTTGCTTTGGCTACACCCTGACCAAAACCTAAAAATACTTTATCGCTTTGCACTTTAGATAAAATTTGACCTTTTGCAAGTTTTATCTCACATGGATTAAAATCATTATTTAATAAAAAATTACCCCTAGGGTAGCGAAAAGCAAAAACACCTTGATGAAAATAAGCATATTCCATGATTTTTTCCATCATAGCCTCATCTCTTGGAGCTGCTAGAGTAATGTTTGGAATAGCACTTAAAAAACTAACATCAAAAACACCTTGATGCGTTTCTCCATCTTCTCCTACAATTCCTGCTCTATCCATAGCTATAACTACATTTAAATTCATAATAGCACAATCATGAATAACTTGATCATAAGCTCTTTGCATAAAAGTGCTATAAATTGCTATAAAAGGTTTAAAACCTTCTTTTGCCATAGCCGCCATAGAAGTAACTGCATGTTGTTCTGCAATTGCTACATCCCAAAAGCGTTCAGGATATTTTTCCATTAGCTTATCTATTCCAGTACCACTTGGCATAGCAGCAGTTACGCCTACTATGTTTTCATATTTTTGAACTAAATTTAAAAGTGTATTTGAAAAAATTTCTGTAGCACTTTTTTTACTTACATTTGCCTTTAAACTCTCCCCACTACTTCTATCAAAAGCACCTACCCCATGCCATTTAGCATTTTTTCCCTCAGCTAATGCATAACCTTTGCCTTTGATAGTTTGCGCATGTACAACACAAGGTTTATTCATAGCTTTTGCTTGATTGAGCGCATTAATAACCTCATTTAAATTATGCCCATCAATAGGTCCAATATATTCAAGTCCTAATTCTTCAAACAAAAGTCCAGGTGTAATAAGTCTTAAACCCTCTTCAAAACGTTTTGCCATATAAGAAGCACCTTGAGGAAAGTATTCTAAAAGATTTTCTATGCGTTTTTTAAATTTTTGATAAAACTGCGTTGCCATTGCTTGAGAAAGGTATTTTGAAATAGCCCCAATTGGCCTTGAAATACTCATTTCATTATCATTTAAAATAATCACACAAGGATATTCTCTATCGCCAAGCTCATTTAAGGCTTCATATGCCATACCCGCACTTAGCGCTCCATCGCCTATTAATACAACAGGCAAGCGATCTTCATTTTTTAATCTTATAGCCTTACAAGCTCCAACTGCTAAAGATATAGAAGTGCTTGAATGTCCTGCTACAAAATAATCTCCCTCATCAGGCTTGGTATAGCCACTTAAACCATTAAACTGTCTTAGAGTATGAAAATTATTTATTTTACCACTTAAAAGCTTATGCGGATAAGATTGGTGTGAAACATCAAAAATAAAAGGATCTTTTTGCGCATTAAAAACATAATGCATTCCGATGCTAAGCTCGACAACGCCTAAATTTGAGCTTAAATGTCCACCATTTTTACTCACTGTATCTATAATAACTTCACGCAAATTGTTAGCTAAATTTTCTAGCTCCTTAATTTGCATATTTTTAATATTTAAGTTATTTAAATCTATCATTCATTAACCATATTTTTGATTTTTTGCAAACGATTGTTAAGGTTTGATTCTATATTACCCGCATCACTTAATATTAAAATACTTCCTTTATTAATCGCATCATCAAGACTAAATTTAATATTATTTTGTTCTTGCAAGTGTGTTTTTACATACTCAAAATCATCAGGATTTAATTTTAATTCTATCTTAGTAGCATTTTTAAGCTCATTCATAAGTTCTTTTGCCAAATTTAAGGCTATAAGTGAAGAATTTTCCTCAAGTTCTTTTGCAATTACCTCTTTTGCGATAATTACAGCTGTATCGGCTAATTCTTTTTCATTTTTAGATAAAAAGTTATTTAAATTTTGCACTGTATTTTCAAGCTTTTCTACACTTTTTAAGTATTTTTCTTTTAAAGCTTCTAATTCACTTTCAAAATTTTTTTGAGCTTGTTCATAACCTTCTTTAGTAAATTTTTCTTTTGCGTGTTCTAATTCTGTATTTAAGCGATTATTAAATTCAGCTTCTTGGCTTTCTATTTGCATTTGTAACTTAATGATATTTCCTGACATCTCATCAGTTTTTTTAAGTAAATCTTCTACAAAATCAGGTTGAATTTGTGGTTGAGGGGCTTGTGGTGTGGTTTCTACCGTTTGATTTTCTACTGCTTGCTGAGTAGTATTTTGAACAGGAGAGACTTGATTTATAGTTTGAGTTTCTTCTTGTTTTTGCTCTTCATTAAAAGACATTTCACTCATAACTTTAAAATGATAACCCTCAACTACATGAGCAGAAATGTTTTCGGGTGAAATTACATTAGTTAATTTTGCCATAATCTTACTCTATCATCTCATCAGCCTCACCCACTTGGATAAGACCTTGTTCTGCAAGTTTTTGCACCACTTCTACAACTTTTCTTTGAGCCTCTTCAACATCTTTTACACGTACAGCACCCAAAAAGCCCATTTCTTCAACAAAAGCTTCAGCAGCACGCGTTGACATATTTGCCATAAATTTTTGTTTTAAATCCTCGCTTGCGCCTTTTAAACCTATCATCAAGTCGCGTTTATCAGCAGCTTTTAAAACTTCTCTAATCGCATTAGTACTAAGCTGAGAAATATCATCAAAAGTAAACATTAAATCTTTAATGGTTATAGCAAGTTTTTCATCACTTTGCTCAATATAAGAAAGTGTTGTTTTGGATGCTTTTTGACCCAAGCGATTAAGCACTTCAGCAACCGCTCTTGGACCACCCACTTCAACCTTATAAGAAGTAAGACTTTCAAGTTTACTTTCAAGCACAGCAGATACTCTTTTGATAATTGAAGGTGAAATATCCCCAAGATTTGCCATTCTTATTACAACTTCAGCTCTTAATTCATCACTAAAATACTCCAAAGTTTCAGCAGCTTGAGTGGTATCCATATGAGCTAAAATCAAAGCTATAGTTTGCGGGTGTTCTTTAATGATAAAGTCAGCAAGCTGTTGTGGTTTAATTTGTGAAAGATAAGCAAAATTTTGGTTATTTTCCATACTTTTGGTAAGTTTTTCCAAAATTTTATTGGCAATTTCAGGACCAAAAGTTCTAAATAAAATTTCTTTTGCATATTCCAAACCACCACTTTTTAGGTATTGGTTTGATTGTAATAAAGTATAAAATTCCTCAAGCACTGCAGTAGCAACTGGTTTGTCAACATTTTTTGCTAAAGCAATATAGCGAGAAATTTCAGTGATGACATTAATATCCATATGAGAAAATAAAACTGTCGTTACATCTTCTCCAAGTTGGATTAAAAAAATTGCGACCTTTTCTGGCATAGAAAGGTCATCATAGACCATTTTTTGTTCTTCACTAAGCTTTATCATCAGATATCCTTCTCACCAAATTCAGCTTCATTTTCAACAAGTTTTTGTAACAATAATGCCACTTCTTCACTTTTTTCATTAGCCACTGCTCTTAATTTTTCAAGTAAAACATCATATTGAAGTGCATCTTCATCAAAATTATCCCCAAAGCCAAGTTGCTCTTCAACTTTCTTGCGTGCTGCGTTGAATTTTTCAATAGCGTCTTCAGCTTCATCAATAACTTGTCCATCTTTACCTTCCATCTCTTCTTCAAGCTTGATATCTGCAAGCATTTTTTGAGAAAATGGCACAATAACTTTTTTGTAAAAGATAAAAAGCAAAATCGCAGCAAAGACATACTTAACAGGCGGGATAAATGGCTCAACAAATCTTGAATAAAAAGTTTGAACCTTATTTTCAACTTTAGCTGTTCTATGAAATTCCAAATTATTTACTTCAACCGCATCACCCCTAGCAAGATTAAAACCTATAGCACCTTTAGTGAGATTTTCAATCGCTTTAATTTCTTTATCACTCAAAGGAATATATTCATTAGTAACATTTCCTTGATCATCAGTAATTACTTTATACTTTCCATCTACCACAACAGCTGCAGAAATTCTCTTAACGGTTGCAAATTGCTTAGTGGTGTTGGTAATTTTTTTAGAAATTTCATTGTTAGTTGTGGTTTGATTTTTAGTATAAACCTCGCGTGCACCTTTATCATCTAAACCTTCTACAGGACCGATGTTTGAAACAGCGCCTGGCACACCTTGAATTTCTTTATCTTTATAGCCTTCTCTATGTTCTTCTAAGGTTTGCTCACTGCGTACAACTGTGTTTGGATCATAAACTTCACTTTGAGATTCTTCTTTAGAAAAATCATAATCAATACTAACCTTTGCTACTACCCTATCATAACCGCCTGCAAATGGAGCAATAGAAGCAACAATTTTTTGTTCTAATTCATATTCTTGATCTCTTTTATATTTAATTTGAGCAGCGATTAAATCACTCTCAAAAGCACCTTCATCATCCAAAGGAATACCTTTTTGATCCATGATTTTTACATTTTCAGGAGTAAGTTTTGTTACTGAGGAAGCAATTAAGTTTTTAATCCCCATAATTTGCTTTTTATTAAGCTTTAAACCTTCTTTTATTGTCAAAGCTACTGAAGCAGTTGGTGGGACTTGTTGTTGAGTAAAAAGTGTATCTTTAGCAAAAGCAATATGCACCGTAGCACTATGAATAGGCTCTAAACTTTCAATCGTTCTAGCAAGCTCACCTTCTAATGCTCTTTGGTATTTTACCTTTTGTTCAGCTTCTGTTGCGCCAAATTCTTGTTTATCAAAAAGCTCAAAACCTACTTTATTATCCTTTGGCAATAATCCTGCAGAAGCAATAGCTAAACGCTGTTTATATACTTGTTCGTTAGGAACTAAAATTGTTCCTTCATTGCGCAAAATATAAGGAACCCCACTTTTTTCAAGTTGAGTTACTATCATCGCCGAATCACTAGTATTAGCATTTTCAAATAATACTGAATATCCAGCCTCGCTAGCCACTGTAGAGCCACTTCTAAAAAGGGTTAAAAATACTAAAAATCCAACTACAACAACAATAGAAGCAGCAATGATAATACGCTGTCTTAAACTTAAATTTTGATAAAGCTGACCTACTTGGTGCAGTATAGTTTTATAATCCATTTATTTCCTACAAACTAAAAATTTTTAGAAAACTCTTCAAAAAACCTTGAATTTTCATACTCTGTACCTATACTTATACGCACAGCATTTAAACCATAACTTTGTAAATTTCTTATTATTATACCGTTTTTAAGCAGTTTTTCAGATAAATCTGTGCTATTTTTTTCATCAAAAAAATAAGTAATAAAATTTGTATAGCTTGGAATATATCGAATTTTATAATTTTTAGCAAAATCTTCATAAAGTTTCATTTGTGAAAAATTATTTTCCAAAGTTTTTTGCACAAACTCATCATCATCTAATGCAGCAACAGCAGCTTTTAAACTCAAATTAGTCACATTAAAAGGTGCTCTTAATTTATAAAATGCATTAATAATTTCCTTACAAGCTATACCATAACCCACTCTCATACCACCCAAACCATAAAGCTTAGAAAAGGTTCCTAGATATACTACATTTTGAAATTTATGGATTAATTCTTTAGGATTAATATGCTTTTTACTATCTTTAAATGAAGCAAATTCATTATAAGCTCCATCAATGACTACCAAACAATCCTCATCAATTTTTTCTAAAAACTCAAAAACCGCACTTGCATCCAAACACTCACCTAAAGGATTATTAGGTAAGCATAAAAAAATTACTTTGATTTCATTTTTATGCTTTTGATATAACTCATATAATTCATTTAAATCATGGGTTAAGCTTGGGGTTTTATAAACCTTAACTCCTAGTTGTTTTGCATAAATTTCATACATAGCAAAGCTAACCCCACATTGCAAATAAGCCTTAGAATGATCAAGTTTTGCATGCACTATATATTCTATGATTTGATCACTCCCACTACCTATGATGAGATTTTCTTTCAAAATATCATATTTTTGCGCTAAAGCTTGTTTTAATTCACTCATAGTATCATCAGGATATAAATGAGCTAAATGTGCATTATTTATAATGGCTTCTTTGGCTTTTTTGCTTGTGCCATAAGGATTTTCATTACTTGCTAGTTTAATAACTTCTTTTAAACCATATTCTTTAGCAATTAAATCTATATCCTTGCCACTTTCATAAGTTTTAATAGCTTCTAAAAAAGGATTAAATTTCATTACTTTCTCCTGATAAATATGATCCAAGCCATTTTATATGCTCGGCTTTTTTTAATACTCTTTGGACATTTTCATCATCAATATGTCCTTCAAAATCTATATAAAAACTATGCACAAATTCTCTTGTTTTTATAGGGCGTGATTCAAGTTTTGTTAAATTTATCCCCTCTTTTTTAAACTCATATAACAAATCACTAAGCCCACCTGGTTTGTGTGCAGCAAGTGCCAAAATAGAAGTTTTACAATGAGGCATTTGAGGTATTTTTATATCACTTAAAATCAAAAACCTAGTGCGATTTGCCAAATTATCCTCAATCGTTTCAAATAATATAGGCACATTATAAAGTTTTGCTGCAATCTTAGAGCAAATCGCAGCCGAAGTAACATCTTGCGAAGCTAAGTAAGCCGCATGAGCTGTGGATTTACTTGCTACAAATTCTACTTCACTTAAATCATGACTTTCTAAAAAATTTCTACATTGATTATAGCCTTGTGGATGAGAATATATGCGTTTAATATCTTTTAAATTTTCACTCATACTTACAAAAGAATGATGGATATCCATATAAATTTCAGCAAAAATCTTTACATCTTCATATTTTCCAAGACAATCAAGTGTCACACCCACTGCACCTGCTGTATTATTTTCTATAGGCACTACTCCATATTTTGCTTCTTTGTGAGCTAATTCTTTAAAAACATCTTCTATATTTGCAAGTGGAGTATAACGACTCATAGCACCAAAACGCGTTCTTGCTACTTGATGCGTATAGCTTCCCTCAGGTCCTAAATAAGCTATGCTTTGAGGCATTTCTAAATTTCTTGATACAGCAAAAATTTCTTGATAAATTGCTTCGATTGCATTTTGATCTAATAAACCATGATTATAATTTTTAAGTCTATTTATAATAGCTCTTTCGCGCTCAGGTCTATAAATACTCCCACCTAAATTTTGCTTAATAACTCCTATATCTTTAACATGAAGCATTCTTTCATTAAGTAAAGCCAAAATTTTATCATCGATAGTATCGATTTTATTGCGTAATTTTTCTATCTCTTTCATTTAAACCTCGATATGTAGTAATCCTTAATACTATCATATACAAAATTAAGTTTAGTTGTATCAAGACCTTGAGTGTTAGAAATTTTACCGCTTAAAACCAAGGCTGTTTGCATGCCAAGCTCATAAGCACCAAGCAAATCACCTTTAAAATCATCACTAATGATTAAAGTCTTTTCAAAGCTTGCATTATAATCTTGCTGTTTTAATAAATTTAAAGCACTTTCATAAAAAGCCTTACTAGGTTTTCCTATCACTTTATAATCAAACTCGCATGCATTTTTAAGCATAGACATGATACTTCCAACGCCTGGATAAAGCCTTGAGTTTTTCTTATAAATACTACTTTCATGCATTGCTATAGCTTGCACACCATTTTTAAGATACTCTATCATACTAGCAAAATCTTGAAATTTAAAATCATCATAACTTGCTAGTAAAAATGCTTTTGGGTTTTTATAATCAAGCTCATAGCCTAACTCTTGAAGTGAATCTAAAAATTCTTTTGCTCCAAAAGCTGCTATTTTACAAGGCTTTAAATGATCTTTTAAAACACAAAAAGGATCAATATAAACTTTTTCATTAATTTCAAAACCTAAATTTTGCAAATAATTTAAAAAATCTAATTTTTTGGTATTATTAGTAATAATCACATAAGGAATTTTTTCTTTATTTAAAGATTGAATGAGTTCTAAAGCACCATTTATAGGACTTTTATCATAATCTGAAATCAAAGTTCCTTGCACATCTAAAAACAACATTTCAATCCTTTAAAAAATCAAGCTCTAAAGCAATTTGATCCTCATAACTTTCTCTTTTTCTAATCATTCTTACCGTGCCATTTTCACAAGCTAGCTCGCATACTCTATTACGAGTATTATAATTACTACTCATGCTAAAACCATATGCACCTGCACTTTTAACTATGATCAAATCTCCTGCTTTTGTTTTAGCTAATTTTCTATCTTTAGCTAAAAAATCTCCACTCTCACAAATCCCACCAACAATATCACAAAGGCTTTCTTCTTTATTTTCGCTCAAAAGTTTGATTTCATGATAAGCACTATACAAACTTGGACGCAATAAATCATTCATCGCCCCATCAACAATTACAAAACGCTTTTTATCATTAAATTTTTCATATAATACTTTAGTAACAAACTCGCCTGCATTTGCTACCAAAAACCTACCAGGTTCCATACCTATGCACACATCAAGACCTTGTAAACTTGCTAAAATTCCTTGAGCATAATCATATAAATTTGGCTCTTGTTCATCTTTATAACAAACTCCTAAACCCCCGCCTATATCAAAGAATTTAATATTAATTTTCAAAGCTAAAAGTTCTTTTACTAATTTTGCAACAATCGCTGAGGCCTCATGGATACTACTTACATCAAGAATTTGCGAGCCTATGTGAAAATGCACTCCAACTGGCTCTAAAAATTGTGAGTTTTTAGCATAAAGATACATTTTTTTAGCACTTTCTATATCTACGCCAAATTTATTTTCATGCAAACCTGTAGAAATGTAAGGATGTGTTTTAGCATCTACATTTGGATTTACTCTTATGCTTATACGGGCTGTCTTTTGATTTTCTTTAGCAATTTGCTCCAAAAGAAGCATTTCTTCATAGCTTTCTAAATTTACATAAAGTATGTTTTGCTCTAAAGCATATTTTAACTCATCAGCACTTTTACCTACCCCACTAAAAATAATTTTATAATTCTTAGCCCCTGCTTTTAAAGCTCTATAAATCTCACCCGCGCTAACACAATCAAACCCGCTATCTAAAGAAGCTAAAAGTTTTAAAACACTTAAATTAGAATTTGCTTTAACTGCATAAAAAATTTGTGACTTTCTTGCTTTAAAAGCATCTTTTAACATTGTAAAACGTTCTTTGATTTTATCAAAATCATAAATATAAAATGGTGTGTTATATTCTTTTGCTAATTTTAAATAATCCATAAAAACCTCACTTGTAGTTATTTGTGTTTAAAATAATAAAAACTTCCTATACTCATTAAAATAAATACTGGCAGCATTATACCAAGCTCTGGAAGTAAAATTTCATTTTCACTCAATCTTGTTAATAAAAACAACAAGCCCCAAACTAAAAGTATGCACACAAAAAACACAAAAGCTAAAAGTGCGAGATTAAAAAATCTTGCTGTTAAAGGAAAATAATAATACACAATAAGCATTAAAAATGGCGCAAAAAATGGTGTAAGAACCAAAGAATACAAACTTGTTCTAAGTGTATTAGTAGAAATATTTTGTTTTGCAAAAATTACCATACTTTCTAGCGCGTCTAAAATAGAATAAGAAGGATTGCTCTCTACTAAAGAAATTCTTTCTAAAATTTTTGGAGAAAAGTCTTCTAAACCTTTAATATTTTTAAATTCTTCTATACTCAAACCCTCTTTTGAAACAATCAAATTTTGTGGTACATTAGTAGCTTTAGCATCATTTAAATCCCAAGAATTTCCATTAAATTTAGCAGTTTTTGCATGGATTATGTTTTGAATGTCTAAATTTTTTACATCAAAGATTTTTACATTATATAGGGTTTGAGAATTTGTTTTTTGTATATAAATAAATTTATCATTATATTTAATCAAAACTTCCCCACCCTCTCTATCTACAACGCCACGCTTGAGAATATTACTTTTATATTCATCTGCATAAGCAAAGGCACTAAAATTAAGTCCTACATAAACACAACAAAAAAACATAGCCCATAAAAAAGGATAAAAAATCACTTGATTTTTACTTAAACCCAAAGCATACAAGCTAACAAATTCATTCGAGCGTATCATATTAAAAATACATAAAACCAAAGCAAGGACTATAGCTAAAGGTAGTATATAAGAAGCTGCTGAGCATGTTAAAAAAAATATATACAAAAGCTCTAAATTTGCACTTTTTGGTAGCCTATTGAAATTGAGCAAAAAATCAATCGCTACAAAGAAAAAAGTCAAAGAAAAAAATAAAATAAAAAATGATTTTAAATACAAAGATGAAATATAGCGAAAAAATATACTCATCGTTTAACTTTTTAAAGAATATTTTGAAGCGATTTTTTCTATATCAGAATTTAAAAGCTCAAATAAGGCTTTTTTACTATGTTCTAAAACCTTAGTTAAGCTTTCTTGCTCTTCTTGTTTAAATTTCCCCAAAACATGAGAAATTACATCTTGTCCTTTTCCTACTCCTATACGTACTCTCTCATAAGCATTACCACAAAGATTATCTATACTTTTAAGTCCATTATGTCCACCACTTGATCCACCTATTTTAAATTTCAATGCACCTAAATTTAAATCTATATCATCATGGATTACAATAATTCTATCACATTTATAGTATTCACTAACAGCTTTTACGCTTTCTCCGGATAAATTCATATAAGTGGAAGGTTTTAAAAAAAGAGTAGAAGAGCTTTTAAAAAGCTCTCCTTTAAATTTAGCATTTGAAAGCTTTGTTGTTTGCAAATCTTTCAAAATTAAGTCAATTAGCATAAACCCTACATTATGACGGGTTTGGGCGTATTGTTCTCCTATATTACCAAGTCCTACGACTAAGGTCATTTTATCTTGCTTTTTCTACGCCAACTACAGCTACTCTATCAGCATCAACCATAGTTACACCCTCAGGTACAACCACATCGCGGATTAAAAGTGCATCACCAACATCAAGTTTAGTTACATCTAATTCAAAATAATTTGGTAAGTTTTCAGCTGCACATTTTACTTTCAATCTTCTTTTTGATTGGATTAAAACACCTTTATTTTTAAGACCCATAGCCGTTCCTACGATTTTTACAGGAACCATATATTTAGAAACAACACCTTTTTGTGCTACTTTTAAATCTACGTGTTTTAATTCTGCAGTTACAGGATCTTTTTGATAATCAACTACCACAACATTTAATACTTTGTCTGCTACTTTTACATCAAAAGCTAAAGTAGTTTTTTTGCGTACTTCTTTAATAAATTCATTTACTTTAAAAGCAGCATTGATGTTTTCTAATCCTTTTCCATAGATGTTCGCGATTAGATAACCATCTCTTTTTAAAGCTTTAGCAGCTTTTCTACCGATACTCTCTCTAACGATACCTTCTAACATCTGTTTCCTTTCTAAAAAAATAAACGCTAATTATAGCTAAATAAGTTTATAAAGATTTTAAAATATCTTCATAAGCTATACAAAATTGCTCTAAACCATCATCAAGTAAATCTTTACAAGCTTTACTTAAAGCATCTTTTGAAATATTTGCATTCAATTTTTTCTCTATACACTCATCTTTTAAAGGCTCTTTAAACACAATTTGCTTACCTTTAAAAGCTTTGATAGCATCTAGCGGTGCAGTATTAATAGCTTTATCATAGAGTAATTCTTTAATATAATAATCTTTTTCTAAATCATCACCTTTAACACCCGTACTTGCAAATAAAGCTCTAATATTTGCTTCATTTTGTTTAACGATATAATTATAAGCCTTAGTTGCAGTGAGAATTCCTATATAATTTTTATCTAAAACTTGATTATTTAACAATCTATCAAAACGGCTTACAAAAATACTAATAACTGCTTGAGGTTCTTTTTTGATTGCGATATTATTTTTTCTAAATTCTTTTAAACCCAAATTTAAAGCTTCAAAGCATTTTTTAGTTTGCTCAAAATCAAAAATCAAAGTCGCATTGACACTAATACCATTTTTCATTAATTCTTGCATTACTTCATAAGAAGCTTCCGTGGCAGGAATTTTCATCATTACATTTTCTTTTGAAATTTGCGTGTATAATCTTTTTGCCTCAGCCAAAGATGAGCTAGTATTATCTTTTAATCTTGGGTCAAT
This sequence comes from Campylobacter sp. FU_520, assembly GCF_025772385.1. Taxonomy (NCBI): domain Bacteria; kingdom Pseudomonadati; phylum Campylobacterota; class Epsilonproteobacteria; order Campylobacterales; family Campylobacteraceae; genus Campylobacter; species Campylobacter sp. FU_520. The sequence goes on from NZ_JAKMRZ010000006.1 coordinate 13,084, forward strand.
TTCAATACTAATAAAACCATCATTATTTTCATAATAATTAATAGCTAATTTATCTGCGGCCTTAGCTATATCTTCTACCGCAAGATACTCATATAAAGCTTTTTTATCTTTAAGATTTGATTTTTTGATTTTTTCTTTATAAATAGCTGAATTTAAAATCGCATTTTTAAAAATAGCAGGATTTGAAGTAGCACCGTTGATTGTTCTTGAGTATATTAAATCTAAAAATTCATGATCTAAAAATTCATTTTCTATAAAATCACACCATAGTGAAAATTTCTTCATTGTATTACCTTTATTATTTCTTTTAAATCTTTTTTATCTATACAAATATCTGCATGGGATCTTAAAATTTCTTTGGCACAAAAAGCTATTTTTAATCCACACTCTTTAAACATAGAAATATCATTAGCTCCATCACCCACACACATAATTTCTTCTGTTTTTAAATTTAAAAATTTCTTAAGTCTTTGTAGTATAATACCTTTTGAGTTGTTAAACATAATTTCTCCGCCAACTTTTCCCGTTAAAACACCATTTTTACTATGCAAAAAGTTAGCAAAACCAAAATCAAAATGAAGTTTATCTTGTATTAAGTCAATTCCTTCATGAAACCCGCCACTAAAAACAATTATTTTTATGTTTTTATTTTTTAAATACTCGCATAATTCTTTAGCGCCATTCATCAAGGGTAAATTTTCACAGCACTTTCTTACTTGATCAATAGGCATTCCCTCAAGTAAGGCTACTCTAGCGCTTAAGCTTTCAAAAAAATCAAGCTCACCATTCATTGCTTTGTTGGTGATTGCTTTTACAGCATCACCAACTTTATACTCTTGCGCTAAAATATCGATGGTTTCTCCATCCATTAGCGTAGAATCAAAGTCAAAGGCACAAAGCTTTATCATTAAAACTCACGCTTTAATAAAGCTTCAGCTTTTAATATAGTCAAGATATTTTCTTCTCTTTTACCTATACCAAAAATCATACCTTTTTCTTTTAGTAAAGTTTCAGGTGGTGGATCAATCCTGCTTCTGTGAATTTTGATAGCCTCTGTTAATCTATCTATCACAAAACCCGCATTACCTGCAGGAGTTTGATTGCCATTTGCCATACCCTTTAAAACAATATATCTAGTTTGAGGTGTCATTTTAGAACTACCTTGATTAAATCTTTTTGCAAGATCAATCAAAGGCATAACATTACCCCTCATATTAAACACACCTAAAACATAATCAGGCACACTTGGAACCCTAGTATATTCTATAGGTTTAATAATTTCTTGGATATTAAGAATAGGAATAGCATATTCCTCATCTCCAACCACAAAACCAACAAGCTGAATAATATCCTCTTCTTTATCTACATCAGGTTCTGCAATTTGTGCTTGTTGTTTTTGCAAAACCTGGCTTAATTTATCATTCATCTTCTTATCCTAGTTTTAAATTTTTTCTAACTACATTTTCTAAGTACTCTGGAGAGTAAGGCTTAGTAATATACTCAGTCATTCCTACTTCCACACCTCTTAGACGGTCTGATTTACTAGTTCTTGAAGTTACCGCAACAAGTGGAAGGTTTTTATATTTAGAATATTTTCTAATTTCACCTGCTAAGGTATAACCATCCATTCTTGGCATTTCAATATCAATCAGCACTGCATCAATATCATGCTCACCTGATTTAATTGTATTTAATGCCTCAACGCCGTTAGTTGCTTCTATAATACTCACACCTAGTGGTTCTAGTGATTTTTGCATGATATTTCTATCCATCTTAGAATCATCCACTATAAGTACTGTATAATCACTTGGTTTTTCTTTCACAACTTTTTTAGCTTGCGCTTCAATTTGTGCTTTAATATCTACTTTGATCTCTTTAGCTATATCCATCATAGCAGCAACATCAATAATCAAAGTAACTCTACCATCACCACGAATCGTCGCTCCTGCTATACCTTGGATGTTTTGTAAATATTCACCCATAGACTTAATAACGATTTCTTCTTGACCTACTAAAGTATCTACTATAATACCAAGCTTACTTTCTGCTACACCTATAACAACTACATAAGTTTGATCAGTATTTTCAAGCACTTGTTTTACGCCAAATACATCTGAAAGTCTTACTAAAGATAAAACCTCATCTCTTAAGCGAAGTACGTTTTTACCTTCAATGGTATAAATATCATCAATTGGCACTCTAACCGTCTCAAGAACACTTGCAAGAGGAATAGCATAAAACTCTTCTTGTGTACCTACAAGCAATGATTGAATAATTGCTAAAGTAAGTGGGATTTTAAGCTTCATTACAGTGCCTTTACCAAGCTCACTGTCGATTTCAATCACACCATTTAGTTTTTCAATATTGGTTTTAACAACGTCCATTCCAACGCCACGACCTGAAACATTAGTAATTTTTTTCGCAGTTGAAAAACCTGGTTTGAAAATCAATGCAAACGCTTCTTTATCGCTCATTTGATCAGCTTCACGCTCTGTAATTAGATTTTTCTCTATAGCTTTTGATTTTAAAGCATCCGCATCAAGCCCTTTACCATCATCAGCAATCTCTACTACAATGTGGTTTCCTTCATTGTATGCTTTAAGATTAACCGTTCCTTTTTCTGGTTTACCATTAGCCACACGCGTTGCTGGATCTTCTATACCATGATCACATGAATTTCTAATCATGTGCATAATAGGATCGCCGATTTCCTCCACAATAGACTTATCAAGTTCAGTTTCTTCCCCTGAAATTTCAAGCTCCATTTGCTTACCAAGCTCACGACCCAAATCACGTACAACCCTTGGGAATTTATTAAATACTTTTGCAATAGGTTGCATTCTTGTCTTCATAACTGCTAACTGAATATCTGTAGTGACAATACTAAGTTGAGAAACAACTTGATTTAATTCTTCTAAGAATTTTTCTCCATCATATCTTTCTTCAACATCATCATAAATTTTCAACAAGCGGTTTTTACCTAGTACCAACTCACCAATTAAGTTCATCAAATGGTCAAGTCTTTTAACTTCAACCCTAATGGTTTGATCCATATTTGCACCACTACTTCCACCACCTGCTGCAGGAACTTTTTTCTCAGCAGTTGCATTTTGCGCTTGAGTAGCTGGTTTACTTGGAGCTGGGTTTGCTTCTTGTGTTTTTTTCTTTTCAGCACGTCTTGCTTGATCTTCAGCTTTTCTTACTTTTAAAAGTCTTTCAATTTCAGCTTCAACCTCATCATCACTAAGCTTATTAACATCAACTTCAGGTTCTTCAGCTTTTACTTCTTCTTTTACTTCTTCTTTTGGCTCTTCAGCTTTAGCCGGCGCAACAGACTCCAAGCTTTCACCCTCTGAAATAGCAGTTAATCTTGCACAAATTGGAGCTATATCAAGCCCTATTGCTGTATCGTTTCCATTATCTCTAATAGAATTTAACAAGGTTTTCATCATATCAATAGACTCTAAAACCACATCCATTACTTCAGGAGTAATTTTAAGCTCATTGTGTCTTGCTTTGTTTAAAACATCTTCCATGTGATGAGTAAGTTTTGTTAAAACATCAAAATTCAAAAAGCTTGATGAACCTTTAACAGTGTGTGCAACACGGAAAATTCTATTTAATAGTTCTAAGTCTTCAGGATTTGCTTCTAATTCAACCAAATCATGGTCAATTTGCTCGACTAATTCAAAGGCTTCAACTAAAAAATCCTCAAGTATTTCTTGAATATCTTCCATTTTTACTCCTCACCTTTTTCATGTTTTTTAATAACACGAGAAATTTCAGCAAAGAAATCACTTGCGTTAAATTTAACCAAATATCCCTCACCGCCTGCTTCTTTAACACCTTTATCACTCATAAACTCATTTGATAAAGAAGAATTAAACACGATAGGAATATTTTTAAATCTCTCATCTTCTCTTACTTTAGCTGCAAAGTGGAAACCATCCATTTGAGGCATTTCAACATCACTTACGATGATTTTTAGATGTTTATTTAAATCATCGCCATATGCCCCATATAGCTCTTGAAGTTTTTGTAAACCTTCAACCCCATCTTTTGCTTCAACAACTTTTAAGCCGATTTTATTAAGTAAATCTTTAACAAGTTTTCTTGCAGTAGAACTATCATCAAGTGCCAAAGCTATACCCTCAATTTTTTGAATCTTATCATCTTCAATATCAGTTTGTGGAGTATAAATTCCAAGCTCTTGCACTATGCTTTCTAAATCTAGGATAAGTAAAACCTCATCTCCTTCGATTTTAGTCACACCGGTAATTTTACCCTTATCCAAACTTCCTGCACTTGTTGCAAAAGTAGCTGGTTCTATATTTTTCCAATTTATTCTGCGAATTCTTTTTGCTTCATGCACAATAAAACCAATTAAAACATTACTAAATTCAGTAATGATAACTCTAGGTTTTATATTTGTCATTTCTGGTTCTTGAATTTGCATCCATTTTGCTAGGTTGATTACAGGAATCACCACACCACGAAGATCGAAAATACCTTCCACATAGTCAGGTACTCCCGGAATTTCAGTCAAAAAAGGAATTTTAATGATTTCTCTAACCTTAGAAACATTTACACCATAAATTCCCTCATAGACTTTATCGTGGCCTTGCTTAAAGATGCGAAAATCAACAAGTTCCATTTCATTTGAACCTGTTTTAACGACATTCTCATCAAACATTATGCCTCCTTAAGTTCTATTTTGTGAAATCTGATTTCTGGCTCATATTTTACTACAAAAAAACTTTCCTTGTATGCAAAAGTAGCTAAATTTAAATATTTTATATTTTCGTATTCTAAAAACACATCTTGATGATAATGACCTTCTATTATAAAACCTATATTATAGTGCTTTAAACGTTCTTTTACCAAGGCAGAAAAATGGGGAATTTTTCTAATAAGTTGTTTTTTGTTTTGATTTTTTAGAATTTTTTGAGTAATTTTTTCTTTACTAATAACATTCAAAAAATTTAAAAAAAATAGCAAATAATGATTTCTTAAACTTTTTAAGCAAAATTGCAAAAAAGGTTTTAAAAAAATATCTCCATGAGTTAATTTTACTAAGGTTTTATCTTGGAATTCGCAAAGTAAAGGTTGCTGTTTTATACTAAAAACCTTAACATTTTTAAAAAATTTAGCCAAATTAAAATCATGGTTGCCTTCTAAATAAATGATTTCAATCTCATCAGCAAGCTCTTCAAGTAAATCTATATAAGCTTTTGCAAAGCCATGAGTAGCTTTTACTTCATAAATCAAAAGATCAAAAATATCGCCCATTAAAAAAAGCTGTGAAGTTTGAATTTTTTTATCTTTTAAGGCTTGCAAAAAATCCCAAAAACCACGCCTATTCTCATTTTCATGCGCATCAGCGATAAAAATAGCATTTTCTTTTATAATTATTTTTTGCAAAAATTAAAATTCCAAAGCTTTGTATTCTATAGAAATGATTTCAAATTCACTCTCGCCTTTTGGCAAACGCACTTTAAAATCATCGCCTTCTTTTTTACCAAGCATTGCTTTAGCAATAGGTGAGCTAATGGAAATATAGCCTTTTTCTAAATTTCCCTCATTTACCCCTACCAAAGTATAAGTGCTTTGTTTTTCACTTTCTAAGTCCTCTACAACAACAGTTGAGCCAAATTTTACACTATCATGCTCATAAGAAGATGGATCGATGATTTGCGCTCTTGAGATCAAATCTCCAAGTTCAGCAATCTTTCCTTCTATAAAAGCTTGTTTTTCTCTAGCTGCGTGATATTCTGCATTTTCTTTTAAATCTCCATGACTTCTTGCTATGTCTATTTCTTCTACTACTTTTGGGCGTTCAACTTTCTTTAAATGTTCTAATTCTTTTTCTAATTTCTCATAGCCGTATTTACTCATAGGTTCTTTTTGCATAATTTATCCTTATTTGATTTCATAAAGTATTTTAGCTAAATTTTTTGCACTTGCAAATTGCAAATATTCTTTTAAAAAATCTACTTTATCAAAAAATGCCTTATAATCGTATTTAAGATAAGCTTGATATAAATTTTCCACATTCACTTGCTCTTGTAAAAATTCAGGATTAAGCTCACTTTTTCCTGCAAAATCTAAAAAAATATTTGCAAGACCTATGTGTTTAAGTTTTACAAAACATCTTGCGATAAATACATCAATAGCTTTAGCCTTATAAGCAAGCACAAAAGGCGTGCCAACCAAAGCTGCTTCAAGTGTAGCTGTGCCACTACAAATAAAAGAAAAATCAGCATTTTTTAGCACTTTTGGGGTGTTAGTTTGAATTTCAAAATTACTCACATCCCCGTAAATTTCTAGTCTTTTTAAATTAAACTCGGGCACACAAAGGATTTTTTTGTCTTTAAATTTAGTGCTTAACTCTCTAAAAATAGGCATTAAACGCTTTATTTCACTTTTTCTTGAACCAGGTAAGAAGGCAATAATTTTTTCATCATCATTTTTTGAAAGTATAGAATTTACATCTTCTTGGCTTTTAAACTCTTTTATCTCATCTAAAAGTGGATGACCCACATAAGTGCTTTTACTAAAAAACTCACTATCAAAAGGCAAGATAGAAGCTAGCACATCAAAATGACTTTCTATGATAGGTATACGACCTTTTTTCCACGCCCAAACTTGAGGCAAGATATAATAAATTCTTTTTGCTTTGGAATTTGCTTTTTTTAAAGCTTTTGCAAAAGGTATGTTAAAAGCAGGAGAATCTATACATAAAATCGCATCAATTTTTTGAGCAAGACTTAAATTTACTAGCTCTTTTATAGCTTTTTTGGCTTTTAAAATGAGTGGCAAAACCTCTATAAAACCCATAGCACTAAACTCATGTGAACTATAAAGTGGCTTGGAATTTAGACTAAATTCTTCACATAAATTCTCATCATAAATTCCTACTAAATCAAATTCTTTATACTCATTTTTATAAGCTTTTAAAACTTCTTTTAAATGCAAATTTGCTGAAGGCTCTAAAGCACAAACTAAAAAGGTTTTCATTAACCTACCTTATATCAATTTTCAAAGACATTTTAACAAATTTTAACTTAGAGTTTTAACCCGCAAAAGCGGGTTTAGTTTAATAAACCGGAGTTGCTTCAACGATAGCAGGAGCAAAGAAAAATAATTCTTTTAATTCTATAGGCACAGAAGGATTTACAGTGCAATCATCTAAGCCAAAACGATTTTCTATAGGCACGCGTGCTTCATAAAAAGTACTCATGCATTTTACTCCACCGTGCGTTAAAGATCTAATTTGCACAGCAGAGCTTGTCGTAGGCATGATAGAAAAAACCGTTTGCATTTGTCCATCTTGTAAATCTTGCTTGCAAGATTTTGTTCCAAAAGTTTTTTCATCTAAAACAGCTAAACACACATCAGCACCTCTAGGGTTTATAAACTGCACATAACCAAAAGGGCGTTGCACGGCATATCTATCTTTTTCTTTTAACTCATCGCTAAGTATTATTTCTTTTAAAAACCAATTTTGCTCTTCTAGTATTTCAGAGCTATATCTAAAAGGACTTAACGAAATTCCTGTTTCTAAAGATCTTATGGCAAACATAGGTGTAAAATCTTCTAATTCATCTAAACTAACCTCAGCTCTTAAAAAACTCAAAGCCATAAAAAATAAAATACAAATTTTTTTCATTATTTACTCCTAAGGTCTTCTAAAATTCACAGGAAAATGATCAGAAGCTAAAAAAGTCCTAAGTCCTGCTACAGCTAAAAGAGCAATGATTGGAGGTGGATTATATAAAGAAGCTGTATTTGAATTTCCTGTGATAGCATAGTCAATAATCCTTCCACTAGTTTGAGTATTAGTATTTGGAGGGATCACGCGTGTACGTGCTCTTAAATCTGCATCAAGCAAAGAAACCAAAGCTCCTGATTCTCTATTAAAATCACCCAAAATCATCCAATTAATCTCTGGTCTATTTCTAAAAAATTGATCTACAGCACTCACAATAGCTCCGCCATCATTACCTCCGCTGGCTAAAGCATGTATGCTAAAAAACGCGTCATTTCCTATACGAATGCCTATAATAGGTCTTGAAGCAACAGTTGGGGGTGGCAAAACAAAAACCTCATCAGCTCGCAATCTACTTACTATAGCCATATTCACACGATTTGCTCCAACATCTACTCTTGAATAATATATATAAACAGAATTTGGACGGCTTGATGAGCCCAAATTCCACTCATACTCATGTATAGGGATTCCAACACCAACAGGTTGAACTTGTCTTGGTGTCATTACTGCGGTACTAGGTAGAGTTCCTGCTTCTTGAACAGCCAAAATATCCATAGGATTGGCACCCGTTACAAGCTGTCTAATGCTAATATTCCATTTACTTTCAGTAGAAGCTGATGAACCTTGTAAATTCCAAGTTCCACTATTGTAATTTTCTAAAGCTCCAAATAATAAATTAAAACCTAAAACTAAAAATATTATCTTTTTCAAAATACTCCTCCTTCAGCATAAGGTGATCTTGTTTGAAAAGCAGGTGCGCTAATACTCCATTGTCTATCTAAATTTTTTTCTTTTGATTTCAAACAAGGTGTTAAATATATACTATAATAATCAAAATTAAATTCCTCCATTACATTTGCAACCGTTGTTTGTATGCATTGTTGTGTAGCATAATTTTGAATTTGATAGGCACCATTACTCATAGGATAAAGTCTCCAAAATTGCGCAAAATTGCTTTGATCACAAGGATAATGCACAATGCCATTTCCATAAGCATTTAAACAAGTATTAGTTTTTGCATTTTTAATCATAACTTTATTATTTGGAAATTCAATGAGCTGCCACACTCTTGCATCACCAAAAGACTTACTATCAAATAAATTATAACCCCATATCCAATTACCTGGATTTAATGCCCAAACAGTTAATGCGGCACCATTTGGATTCATGATAGTTACAAAATCACTTGCAATACCTGAATTTTCATACAAAGCATTTGAGGCAAATTTATTATCCGAAGTTAGTCTTGGTAAAGGTCCTTTTATAGGATTATCTCCTTTAAAGGTATTTGTTTTTATAAGCGGTGGCTCAAGCGGTATAGCTGAAAATTTTTTACCTTCTACCAAAGCTGGCGTTTTTTGCTTAGTAGGTGGTGTTGGATTTTTACCTATTTTTAAAGGATCAATATCATTTACACCACCCAAAGAACGACCCAAAGGATTAAATTGCTCTTTAGAAGAGCATCCTATAAAGAATGTTATCAATATACTTAGAATCATTACAAATTTAATTTTTTGCATTTTTCCTCCTTTGTTTAAATTTAAATATATTATCATAATTTTAAATAAATTTTGATAGAAAATATCATTTAATATTTTTTTATTAATTTTATCAAATATTTAAAAAATGAATTGTTATAATTTATTAATTTTTAATACAAAAGGAAACATTATGGATATTGTTCAAAGATTTATAAATTACACTAAGATTAACACCACTACAAGTAGAGAAAATGGTGCCAAAGGCATTATGCCATCAAGTCCTAATCAAATGGAGCTTGCAAAATTACTCGAAAAAGAACTACAAGAACTAGGTTTAAAAGACATCAAAAGAAGAGAAAACACCATCACCACAGCTCTTTTGCCAGCAAACACTCCAAATGCTCCTAAAATAGCCTTTTTTGCACATTTAGATACAAGTATGGAGCAAACTAACGATACCAAAGCGCAAATCACTAAGTATCAAGGTGGGGATATATGCTTAAATAAAAACTTAGATCTTTATCTAAAAGAAAGTGAATTTAAAGAACTTAAAAACTATATAGGAGATGATATCATCCACACCGATGGCACAAGCTTGCTTGGAGCTGATGATAAAGCAGCTATTGCGGCGATTATGGATATGCTTGAATTTTTTGTAAAAAATCCTGATATTAAACATGGTGATATTTATGCTTGCTTTTTACCTGATGAAGAGCAAGGTTTAAGAGGGGCAAAAGCTTTTGATATAAAAGAAATTAATGCTGATTTTGGGTATTGTTTAGATTGTTGTGAGATAGGAGAGTTTATTTATGAAAATTGGAATGCAGGAGATTGTGAAGTAGAATTTATAGGAAAATCTGCTCATCCTATGAGTGCTAAAGGAAAATTAGTAAATTCTTTGCTTTTAGCACATAAATTTATCTCTATGCTTCCAAATGGTGAAGCACCTGAATATACAGAAAACAAAGAAGGATATTTTTGGGTTAAAGAGCTCAAGGGAAATAGTGCTAAAACTATTTTAAAAATAGATATTAGAGAATTTGATGATGAAAAATACAAACAAAGAATGCAATTTTTGCAAGATTTAAATGATAGTTTTAAAAAGCTATACGGAGAAGAAAGAATTAACATCAAGCTTAACGATCGTTATAAAAATGTCTTTAATAGTCTAAAAACAACCAAATCTTTGCCTATTAAACTTGCTTTACAAGCTTATGAAAATTTAAATATCAAAACTAAAATCATTCCTATGCGTGGAGGATATGATGGAGCAGTGCTTTCAGAAAAAGGCTTGCCTTGCCCAAATATCTTTACCGGAGCACATAATTTTCATTCTATTTATGAGTATTTACCTGTTAAATCTTTAAAAGCAGCAAGCAAAGTTATACAAGAAATCATCATCCTAGCTGCAAAATAAATTTAAGCCTTAAAAGGCTTAAATTTATAATAATACAAAAGCAATTACAACCACCGAAACAACACAACCTAAAGCAGTTCTTTTAACAATTTCTAAAGGACTAACCCCAGCGATAGCTGAAACGATAATACAAGCTCCTAAAATAGGCGAAAGGTATCTTCCAAGCACTGCTGACATTGCCACTGCGGTACCAAGTTTAACTTGATCAAAACCAAGATCTTGAGCATGAATAGTTACAGCCTTATTAAATGCCATAGCAGCAGCGTCACCACTACCTGTAACCATAGCCATTAAAAATGGTATAAAAGTTCCACCAAAACGCACATAATGTTGTTCATTTTTAAGCCATTCTATGATGATATCAATCACCCCGCATGCTTTTAAACCTGCAACAAAAACACTTGCAGCTATGATAATCCCTATAATCTCTGCATAAGATTTTCCCATACCATTAAAAAACTCTTTAAAAATATTATCAGGCTTACTCATAGTTACTACTAAAGCTATAATCGCTCCTAAAAGCATAGCTTCAGCAACTCCAACTTCTTTTGTCCATGTTAAAAACTCATAATCATTTAAAGGACTTGCACCTATAATTAGCACAATTAAAGGCACTAAAGGCATAAGCGCATAAAATACATTTACTTTTTCAATATTATCTTCAGTCTTGTTTTGATTAGCCACTTCAAAAACTTGTCCTTTTTGATAGTCTTTAAAAACCACCGCCATAATCATCAAAGAAATCATCACTATCACTCCTGCTGTTAATGCATTTGGAGTTTGAGTTAAAACAATTTCTTGTATATTTTTCCCTGAAATTTCAGAAATCAAAGCCGTATGAGAAACACCTGGACTTAAAATTCCTCCTATAGTTCCACAAAGCACTGTTGCTGCTGCCATGGCAGGTTTTATACCTGAAGCCATTAAAAGCGGTATTAAAGTCGCACCAACTGCTGCTGAACATCCTGCTGCTGAAGGTATAGCTATAGCAATAAAAAAAGTCACCATAAAAGCAAGCGGGATTAAGAAAAATCCTACATTTTTCAAAGGTGTTGTAAGTAATTTAACCAAATGTTTATCACACTTAGTCACTTTCATCACAAAAGCAAAACCCATACTCGCACAAATTGCCTTAATCAAGGCAGGTTGCACCATAGCATGCGTAAAAGCACTCAAAGCTTCAATGGGCTTAAGTGAAATCAAGCACAAAATGAAACCAACGCTAATTAAAGATGTTTTTGTTTCTACTTTTTTAATAAGCAAATAAACCACAGCCACAATACCAAAAATCGCAGCTAAAAGATAAAAAGTTTGCATTTTTCTCCTTTAGATTTTAGTTGTATGATTAACTTTTAAATATTCCACATTAAAAGGATAGCTTAGCTTTAGCACATCATGATGACCTATGATTTTTAAGCTATCATCTTGCACTTTTAATGCAGAACCCTCCGGTATAGCATAAACAATGTCTTTTGGATTAGTTAATAAAAACTCTTCCAAGCGCTCCTCTCTACTTTCTCCATTATGCCCAGGAATTTTCCCACTAATAAAATGCGGGTTGATTTGATAAGGAAAAACCCCTAAACTATCAAAACTTTTTGGCATAACAATAGGCATATCATTAGTTGTTTTTATGCTAAGACCTGCTATGTTAGAACCTGCACTCCAACCTATATAGCAAACCCCTTTTTCAATACGCTCTTTTAACACTTCAAGCAAATCATTTTCATATAATTTATGCAAAAGCATAAAACTATTGCCTCCACCTACTAAAAAAACCTTTGCATTTAAAATCGCTTCTTTTAAATTTTTAAAATGGTGCAATGATTTGATATTATCTTTTTTCAAACCTTCTTTTACCCTGGCTTCATAAGCATCATAAGTCCTTCTAACTCCTGCATAAGGTATAAAAAGAATTTCTTCATCTACCATAGAATTTTCTTTTAAAAAATCATCTATAAATTCTCTAGTATGACTTAAATACGCACTATCTTTATAACCAGAAGCACTAAAAAGTAAAAGTTTTGACATCATTCTTTCCTTTAAAAAAATTAATCAAAACTATAATTTTAATATTTAAAAAATGAAAAAACAATTTAGTAATAAAAAAATATTGTATTACTTGTGTTAAAATTTAAAAAAAGGAAAAAATATGAAAGAAATTTTAATAACAAACGATGATGGCTATGAAAGTGAAGGTTTAAAAAAGCTTATTAAAATGCTAAGAAAGCATTTTAAAGCTAAAATTACCATAGTAGCTCCTGCTAGTGAAAAATCAGCATGCTCGCACTCCATAACACTAACCAAACCTTTAAGATTTCACAAGGTTGGAAAAAGATTTTACAAGCTTGATGATGGCACACCTGCAGATTGTGTTTATCTAGCTTTGCATGCTTTATACAAAAAGCGTTTACCTGATCTTGTCATAAGTGGAATTAACAAAGGTGCTAATGTAGGCGAGGATATAACCTACTCAGGAACTTGCGCAGGTGCTATGGAAGCTGTGCTTCATGGAATTCCTGCTATAGCTTTATCACAATTTTACAAAGATAGTCAAAAAGAGCTTGATTATAAACTTGCTTTAAAACTTACTAAAAAAATAGTCAAAAATATCTTTGAAAAGGGCTTTCCTTTAGATAAAAAAGAATTTTTAAATATCAACTTTCCTTCTAGCAAAACAGCCTTTCAGAGCTTAAAAATTTGCAAAGCAGGTAAAAGAATTTATAGTTATGAAGCACACTCAAATACAAATCCAAGAGGTGTAGAATACTACTGGCTAGCTGCTGCTAATCTTGATCATGAAAATGAAAAAGACTCAGACATAGCACTTTTAAAACAAGGCTATGCCACAATAACACCTATAATGCTTGATCTAACAGCTTATAATCAAATGAAAAATCTCAAAAAATGGATGAAAAATGGATAGATACACGCGTATAAAATGGCTTGTTAATGAAGAAAATTTTATTAAATTTCAAAATACTAAAGTTTTAGTTTGCGGACTTGGTGGAGTTGGTGGAATTTGTGTTGATGCACTTTTTAGAAGTGGCTTTAGTAATCTAACTTTAATCGATGCGGATAAATTTGAAACTACTAATCAAAACCGCCAACTTCATAGCGAAAATATAGGTGAGGAAAAAGCTAAGGTTTTTGAACGCATTTATAATGCCAAAGGTATAGTTAGTAAAATCGATGATGAGTTTTTAAAAAGTTTTGATCTAAGCGAGTTTGATTTAATCATCGATGCGATTGATGATATACCTGCTAAGGTTGCTTTGGCTAACTTGGTTGATTTGAAAAAGCAAATTTTTATCTCATCAACCGGTGGAGCTAGAAAGCTTGATCCAACGCGTATTAAAACGACAAGCATATTTAAAACTCACGGCGATGCTTTAGCTAAAAAATTCCGTTATGAACTTAGAAAATCAGGCTTTAAAGGAGACTTTGATGTGGTATTTTCAGACGAAGAAGCTCATTGTAAAGATCTTGGCTCATTTATGGGCGTAACAGCCTCTTTTGGACTTGCTTTAGCTTCTTTGGCTTTAAGGAAAGTACTTGATAAGAAAGCTTGATATAAAAGACTTAGCTTCTTGTATCAAGCTTTTTAAGCAAAGCGTATCTACTCTTTGCAAAAATGATTACACAAAAGAACAAATTCATGCATGGATTAATATAGACCAAAAAACTTGGGAAAGAAAATTTCAAAATCAACTAGGCTTTGTTTATGAAGAAAAAGGTCAAATCATATCTTTTATAAGTATAAATTTAGAAGAAAAAACTCTCGATCTTTGCTTTACTCGTGCAAACTATGCTCATCAAGGTTATGGCAAAGCTTTATTAGAATTTGCTCTTAAAAACTACCCTTATAGTGAAATTTATACTTTTGCTAGTCTTAGTGCTAAAATTTTCTTTTTAAAAGCAGGATTTAAAATCATCAAAGAAAACATTGCTATAAGAGATCAACAAGAATTAAAAAATTTTTTAATGAAAAAGGAAATAAAATGAAAAAAATACTTTTACTTTTTAGCCTTTTTTGCTCTTTTGTTTTGGCAAATGAAAATTTAGAAAATATTTTTAAAGATTACAATGAAAGTGGAGTTTTTATAGCTTATGATGGCAAGGATTATTATAGTAATGATTTTAAAAAAGCAAACAAACGCATTTTACCTGCCTCTACTTTTAAAATTTTCAACGCCCTAATCGCACTTAATGAAGGCGTTGTGAAAAATACTAATGAGATTTTTTATCATTACAAAGGCGAAAAAGTATTTTTACCCTCTTGGAAAAATGACGCAAATTTAACCCTAGCTATGCAAAGATCTCAACTACCTGCTTATAAAGAACTAGCTAGAAAAATAGGCTTAGAAAAAATGCAAAAAAACTTAAGTAAACTCAACTATGGCAACCAAAAAATAAATAAAATCGATGAATTTTGGCTTGATGATTCTTTGCAAATTAGTCCTAAAGAGCAATCCGTTTTACTTTTTGAACTAGCAAATCTAAATTTAGATTATCCTAAAAATATACAAAAAGAAATTATAAATATAATAAAACTTAGTGAAAATAATCATTATGAGCTTTTTGCAAAAACAGGCTGGGGAAAAGAAAAATACGGACAAATCGTAGGTTTTATAAAAGATAAAAAAACTCATCAAATTTATGCTTTTGCTTTATGTATGGATATAAGTGATTTTAACAAGCTTTATCTAAGAGAAGAATTAGCAAAAAAATATCTATCAAATTTAATAAACTTGACACATAAAAAATAAAGGATGATAAGTCAAGGTATTTTGAAATTCTTTTTCATAGTTTTTTAAAAATGCCTTGCTTATGAAAAATTTTTCACTCAAAGCATTTACCCCACTTAATTTCAAATGTCTAAAAAGCTCTAAAGTATCATCAAATTTTAGCTCTTTTAACTCTTCTTTTGCCTTTATGATCTTAAAATTTTTAGAAAGCTTTTGTGCCATTTGCTCTAAAGTTAAATATTCAAGTGATAAATTAGTGCTTTGTTTTATTTGAGTGAAATTTTTTTCTCCAAAAGTAGAAAAAAGCAAAATCCCATTTTTACTTAGCATATTTGCAAGATTTTCTAAAAGCTCATCTATCTTTAGCCACTGCATACAAGCATTTGAGGCTATAAGATCAAATTTTTTCGTATAAAAATGATGATTTTTAAGTTCATTCATATCAAAAACACCAAATTCATCAAATTTGCAAGGATTTTCAAAAGGATAAATATCATTTAAAAAATAATGCTTAAATTTAATATGCTCTTGCAAAGCCTTACTAAAAACCCCTACTCCACAGCCAAACTCAAATACCGCTTTAAAATCGCTCAAATCATTCTCACTAAGCATTTTACAAAGCTCTTTAACCATGTCTTTTTGCACTGGTGTATTTGCGCTATAAGTATCTTTTGCTCTTATGAAAGTTTGCAAAGCTCTTCCCAAGTGTGGTATTTAAAAAATGCAAAATGTGGCTCATCGATAAACATTGCCTTTTCTTTGAAAAAATTAAAAGCATGATTTGGTGGAAAGATTTTATCCTCTTTGCTAATTATAGCTTTATCCCAAGTGAAATTTTCATTTAAATCTTTAGTGCAAAACTCGTATAAGCTTAAAAGTTCTGCTTTTAAATGCTCGTTTTTTTCAAAGTAAAATCCATCACTTAAACTCATTCTTTTTTCAAGCAAATTTGATTTAAAATCCTCTAAAACAAATCTTTTCATCGTAAGTTTAAAAATGGCTTTTTTGATCCCAAATTCATCATTTATAGGTAAATTTGTGCCATTTATGGCTATTTTTTTATCAAATTTTATATCTTTTAAAATTTTACTCGCTACACAAACTCCCATAGAAAAGCCAACAAGAGTGATTTTTTCAAATTTATGAAGATTAATTTCCCAACCAAAACTCGTATAATCATACGCCATTAAAACATTTACATCACTTTTTAAGTGTGCAAAATGGCTAAAATGTGAACAAAACCCTGAAAAAAATAAAATCAACTCAGATGAATTTGCATTTTCATGTAAAAAATGAGTTTTCAAAGTACCTCCAAAACCTTTTCTAAGTCTTTTTTCACTAGCCCAGCATGTAAAGAAAAGCGAATTCTAGCTGTATTTTTAGCTACGGTTGGCTCTTTAATAGCAGGTGCAAAAATACCATTTTCTAAAAGCTTTTGAGAAATTTCACTAGCTAGTGCATTTTGCCCTAAAATAAAAGATATCACATAAGCCTCGCCTAAAACTGCACCTTTACTTGCTAAAGCATTTTTAAACCAAGCACTTAACTCTAAAAGCTTTTTTCTTTGAGTATTAAATTCATGCAAATGCTTAAAAACATGCAAAGTCCAAGCTACATTGATAGGTGCAATGGCGGTTGAGTATATAAAAGCTCTTGCTTTGTTGATAAAAAAATCTTTCTCATCACTTATCATGCAAGCTCCCATAGAAGCTATAGCCTTACCAAAGGTAAAAACTAAAAAATCCACTTCCTTTTCTAAGCCCAAAAATTTCACATAACCCAAACCATCATCATTAAAACAACCTATGCTATGAGCTTCATCGATGTAAATTTTGATATTTTTAAACTCTTTTTTTAAATTTATGAATTCTTTTATAGGCGCAAAATCTCCATCCATACTAAATAGCGCTTCACTTACGATGATGATATTTTCAAATTCTTTATAATGCTTTTGCACTAAGCTTTGTAAATGCTTTATATCATTGTGCTTAAATCTTATAAATTTAGCCCCACCAAGCCTTAAACCATCGATGATGCTTGCATGCACTTGTTTATCTGCTAAAAATAAAGTATTTTTAATGCTTGCTAAAGCTTGCAAACAGCTAACATTTAAGGCATAACCGTTGTTAAAGTGTAAGATTTTTCTACCTAACTTAGCTTCTAAAAAGCTTTCAAATTCATCAAAAATCGCATAATTTCCACTCAAGCTTCTTGAACTTGAACTAGAAAATTCAAATTTTTTTAAATGTGTTAAAAAATCTTGTTTTAATGCTTTTTCATTGCTTAAATTTAGATAATCATTGCTCGCTAAATTTAGCAATTTTTGCTCATTATAAACGACATATTTTCCCTCATGCTTTAATGAGCGTAGAATTCTAAAATTATCTTGTTGTTTTAATGCATCTAAAATTTGTGCAATTTGCATTATTGTTTAAGCCTTGCATAGTTTTCACAACCCTCATCGCTTTTTAAATCACAAGCCTTGCCAAAATATTCTAAAGCTTTAGAAAGATCCTTTCTAACACCAGATCCATTTACATACATAATCCCGAGATTATTGCAACTACTTCCATTATTCAAATCGCAAGCTTTTTGATGAAACTCAACTGCTTTCAAATTATCCTTTTTTACACCTTGTCCATTTTCATACATGAAACCAAGATTAGAACAACCTAAACCATTTTCTAAGTCACATGCTTTTTGATATAATTCTACTGCTTTGAAATTATCTTTTCTTACACCTTTTCCATTTTCATACATAGCTCCAATACCAAAACAACCGATTCCAATATTTAAATCACAAGATTTTTTATAAAACTCAACTGCTTTAAAATTATTTTTTTTAACACCTTCCCCTCTTTCATACAAAGCTCCAATACCAAAACAACCGATTCCAATATTTAAATCACAAGCTTGTTTGTAATACTTCATAGCATTTATATAATCACCACTTTCATAGGCTTTAATCCCTTTTTCAACCAAATCCTCTTGTGAGTATGCAAAATTTAAAAATAAAATTGTTAGAACAACTAATATTTTTTTCATTATTTTTCCTTTTGAAATTTTAAAATAAAAAAACTAATTATATAAATATTTTCTAAATAATCCTTTTTCATTTTAAAGCATAAATTTGAGTAAAAATTGTAGTATCATTAGTAATAAAAATCAAAGAAGTAAAAATGAATTTAAAAGAACTAGACTTAAAACACATTTGGCACCCTTGCACACAAATGAGCGATCATGAGTTTTTACCTTTAATACCTATAAAAAAAGCCAAGGGAGTGTATTTGTATGATTTTGATGAAAAATCATACATAGACTGCATTAGTTCTTGGTGGGTAAATATCTTTGGCCATTGCAATGAATATATCAATGAAAAAATCAAAGATCAGCTTCAAAATTTAGAGCATGTCTTGCTTGCAGGCTTTTCACACGAGCCTATCATAAAGCTTTCGCAAAGACTTTGCAAGCTTTTGCCTTTTGATAAATGCTTTTTTGCAGACAATGGTAGTTCAGCCATAGAAGTGGCTTTAAAAATGAGTTTTCAATACCACTTAAACAATGGCTCTAAAAAGGATAAATTCCTATCACTTAGCAATTCTTACCATGGTGAAACCTTAGGTGCATTAAGCGTTGGCGATGTAGCACTTTATAAAAAAACCTATGAGCCTCTACTTTTAAAAAGCATCACAACACCTGTGCCAACAAGCAAGGACTATGCAAAAGAACTTGAAATTTTAGAAAGCATTTTAAAAAATCATCATCATGAAATTTGCGCTTTTATACTTGAGCCTTTACTTCAATGTGCGGGCAATATGCACATGTATGAGCTTGGGTATTTAGATGAGGCGGTTAAACTTGCTAAAAGTTATGGTGTGCAAGTAATATTTGATGAGATAGCCACAGGTTTTGGACGCACAGGGGAAATGTTTGCGCTTGATTATTGCTCACAAAGTATTGATTATATATGTCTTTCTAAAGCTATTACGGGTGGGTATTTACCACTTTCAGTGGTGCTTACTAAAGATGAAATTTATGAGAAATTTTATGATAGCTATGAGAGCCAAAAGGCCTTTTTACACTCTCACTCTTACACGGGCAATGCCCTAGCTTGTGCAGCGGCTAATGCGACTTTGGATATTTTTGAAAAAGAAAATATCATCGCAAAAAATAAAATCAAAAGTGCTTTTATAAAAACTCAATGGAAAAGTTTAAAAGAATTTGACTTTTTAGGAAATTTTAGAAATTTAGGTATGGTAAGTGCATTTGACATACAAAAAAGCAAATATCAAAGAGCAGGACTTGAAGTCTTTCAAAGAGCCTTAGAAAAAGGCTTGCTTTTAAGACCACTTGGAAATACAATTTATTTCATGCCACCATATGTTATAAATGAAGATGAGATTGTTTATATAGTGCAGTCTTTAAGAGAGATTTTTAAAGATTTTTGAAAGTTTCTCGCACACTTTATCATCAAATTCTATGATAGGAATTTTAGCGTAATTGCTTATAAAATCCTTGCTAAAAGTATCTTGGCTTTTTAAAACCAAAGCAATGATTTTAATATCTCTTTGTTTTAGTGCTTCTATGCTTAAAAGCGTGTGATTGATACTTCCTAGATAGTCTTTTGCCACTAAAATCGTAGGGTGCTTAAACTCGCTCATATAATCAATCATTGTTTTTTCATCATCAATGGGCGAAAAAAGCCCACCAGCTAGCTCGATGATGAGTTTTTCACTTTGTGGAATTTGTATATCAAAAGCTTTATAGTTTAAATTTTCTAAAATCCTGCCTTTGTGTGGTGAAGCAGGAGTTTGTAAAAACACGCCTTCTTTGAAAATCTTAGTTTTTGGACTAAACTCAGCTACTACCTCGCTATCTTTTGGCGTGCCTGCTTGGATAAGCTTAAAATAATCAAAACCCAATTCTTTACAAAGTCTAGCACTTAGATAAGTTTTACCAATATCTGTGTCTATACCACTAATGTATATTTTCATTTTAAGCCTATGAAAGTATTTTTAAACCCACAGTACAAGCAATGATAAGAGCAATTAAAAAAAGCTTTAAAAAGCTTTTACTTTCTTTATAAAAAAGCACCCCAATGATAACCCCGCCTGCAGTTCCAGCTCCTGTCCATATAGAATAAGCCACACTCATAGCAATGCTTTGCATACTAAGGCTTAAAAACCCAAATGAAAAGGCAAAACACACTATCAAAGCTAAAAGATAAAGCTTATTTTTAGTGCTTACAAGTTGCTTCATGATAATCACACCAAAAATTTCAAAAGCAGTCGCTAAAAATAAAAAAAACCATTCCATTATTTAGCTTCCTTGCTAATGATTTTAAGACCTATAATACTTAAAAGTAAAATGGCTATTAAAGCAAGCTTAGTAATGGAAGTTGGCTCATTGAAAATAAACATCTCATTAAGCACTACTCCAACTGTACCAATACCCACAAAAACACTATAAGCAATACTTACTTCAAGTCTTTCGCAAGCTTTTAAAAAACATGTAAAAGATATACAAACCCCAATGGCTGTTAAAGCATAATGCCAAATTTCAGTTGAGTATTTTAAGCCACTCACCCAAAAACACTCAACCAAACCACCTAAAATCACCATAAACCAACCAAAATTAGAGCTTATTTTTGTTCTTTCTATCATAATCTACCTTTTTTCAAAAGCGCAAATTATAACTAAAATTACAAAATAAAAATTTAAGCAAAAAATAATTTTAATAAAAAAGCTATTGTATTTTATAAATATTTTTAAATATTTCTATAATATTAATTTATATTTAATTTTTATTATTATAGAATTTTCAGCTTACAAAAAAGGAGATACATATGAAATTTTTAGCAGGTAGCAAAAAGGCTTTATTGGTATTAGCTAGTTTAGCTTTTTTAACAAGCAATAATACTTTTGCAAAAGATTTTGAACCTATTATCGTTATACATGGTGGAACAAGTGGCTTAGGACTTACTAAAGAAGAATTTGCTAAAAGAGAAAAAGTAATGAAAGAATCTTTAAAAGCAGGTCAAAGCATACTTGAAAAAGGTGGAAGCTCAGTTGATGCGGTTATAGCTGCCATTAAAGTCATGGAAGATAGTCCCGAATTTAATGCTGGAAAAGGCGCTGTTTTTACTTCTGATGGATTTAACGAACTTGATGCATCATTAATGGATGGAAAAAATTTAAAAGCAGGTGCAATTGCTATGGCTAGGACGATTAAAAATCCTATCGAAGCAGCAAGACTTGTTATGGAAAAAACACCCCACACTTTAATAGCGGGCGAAGGTGCTGATAAATTAGCCAAAAAACATGGTTTAGAAATAGTAGGACAAAAATATTTCTTTACAGAATATAGATACAAACAGCTTCAAGAAGCTAAAAAAAGCAAAGAAGTTTTATTAGATAGTGATAAAGCAAAAGCTCATCTTGGTGTAAGTACTGAGCCATATTTAGGCACAGTAGGTGCAATAGCTTTAGATAAAAACGGCAACCTAGCAGCAGGTACAAGCACAGGTGGTACTACAAATAAAATGACAGGACGCATTGGGGATTCTCCTATCATAGGAGCAGGAAACTATGCAAATAATGACTCAGTAGCGATTTCTTGCACAGGAACAGGCGATATTTACATAAGAGTAGCTGCAGCTCATGAAGTTGCGTCTTTGTATAAATACAAAAAACTTTCGGTACAAAAAGCAGCCGAAGAAACTATCAAACAAGTAGCTAAACTTGGCGGCACAGGTGGAATCATCTCTATAGATAAAAACGGAAAAGTTGGCTATGCTTGGACTAAAGATAAACTTGGAATGTATCATGGACAAGCAAAAATCGGAGAAGAACCAAAAGTATTTTGGCCACTTGGAAAATAATTAGCGTAACTTAACTTTTTTAATGCCTCGAAGTTTAAAAATCTTTGAGGCTCCACTTTCAAAAAACTTTTCATCTATTATTTTATCTGCATTTTGCATAGCCCAATTTAGATCAAATTTTTTTCCATGAAGATTTGCAGAAGTAGAATAAAGCCAATCAAACTCTTTTAAAAAATTCTCATGAGCGCAATCTTTCACAACGCGTATTGCTTTAGAATTAGGATATAAAAAAGTAGTTTTTTTGGATTTTCTAATAGTATTTTTAAAATGATTTGGCACTCTTGTAAGTTTTTTAAGCTCACTAAATTTAGCCGTAGTAATCAGACAATCTTGGCTTAAAGGCCTTTTTTTTAAAGCATTAAGGGCTTTTAAGTCCTTGCTTAAAAACCCTGCTGTTGTATCAGTTTGAGCAAGATAAATCATGCTTTTAAGTATTCTTGTAAGCTCTTTACTTCAAGACATGATTTATTTTGTATAGCTTTAATCGCTTTAGCACCTGCATACGCTGCTCTTAGGTTTGTAAAATATGGGGTTTTAAAGCGTAAAATATTTGCTCTAATTTTTTTAGTATCGCCTTTAAAGCTATGCTCATCGCTAGTATTTATAGCAAGTTGAATTTGAGAATTTTTTAACTTATCCTCTACATTTGGGCGTCCTTCAGAAATTTTATGTACAAACTCACACTCCAAACCTGCTTCTTGTAAAATTTTATAAGTACCACTTGTAGCAATGATTTTAAAACCTAGCTTAATGTATTCATTAGCTAAATCTACTGCATATTTTTTATCTTGCTCTCTTAGTGATAAAAATACATTGCCACTTTCTGGTAAGAAATTTGAAGAAGCAAGTTGGCTTTTTGCATAAGAGTTTTCAAAGTCTTTACTTACTCCCATAACTTCACCGGTTGAGCGCATTTCAGGCCCAAGCTCAAGGTCACTTCCGCTAAGTTTAGCAAAAGGAAATACCACTGATTTTACGCTAATGTGTTTTGGTTTTTTAGCTCTTAAAATTCCATTTTTTTCTTCTACTACTTTAAAGGTATCATAAAATTTCAAACTTTCTCTTAAATTTCCCTGCCACATCACGCGTGTTGCAACCTTAGCTAAAGGAATTCCTGTAGCCTTACTTACAAAAGGCACAGTTCTACTAGCTCTTGGATTTACTTCTATCATATAAAGTTTATTATCATGGATAGCAAATTGTATATTTAAAAGTCCTACTACTCCTAAATTTAAAGCAATATCTTTTGTTTTTTGCTCAATCATTTCAAGCATAGCTTCATCAATATTTACAGCAGGTAAAGAACAAGCACTATCGCCTGAGTGAATTCCTGCTTCTTCAATATGCTCCATAATACCTGCTACATAAACTTCTTTTCCATCACTTATCGCATCTACATCAAGTTCAGTTGCATTGTCTAAGAATTGATCGATTAATACCGGAGATTTATCACTCACATCTACGGCTTCTTGCATATAAAGTCTAAGCTCGCTCTCATCATGCACCACACGCATTGCACGACCACCCAAAACATAGCTTGGTCTAACAAGCACAGGATAACCTATCTCATTTGCTTTTATAATCGCTTCTTCTACACTTATAGCTGTGCCGTTTTTAGGTTGATTTATGCCTAAATCTTCGATAAATTTAGCAAATTTCTTTCTATCTTCAGCTAAATCTATCACCCTTGCACTTGTTCCTATGATCTTTGCTCCAAAAGCACTAAGGCGTTTTGCAAATTTAAGCGGAGTTTGACCACCAAAATGCACTATCACCCCATCTGGTCTTTCTCTATCAATAACTGCTCTTAAATGCTCAAAATCAATCGGCTCAAAATATAAAATATCACTTGTATCATAATCTGTTGAAACCGTTTCTGGATTACAATTATACATTATAGTTTTTACGCCCATATCTTTTAGAGCAAAAGAAGCATGCACACAAGCATAATCAAACTCAATGCCTTGTCCTATGCGGTTTGGCCCACCACCTATAATCATCACTTTTTTATCTTTTTTATCTTTACTTTCTTTTACTTGTGTAGCTTCATTTGCATTAATACTTGAGTATAAATACGGGGTTAGTGCTTCAAATTCGCCCGCACAAGTATCTACTTCACTATATTGAGCGATGATTTTATGTTTAATTCTTGCATAATAAATATCATTTTGGCTTAACTCAAGATTATCTTTTTGATTAATCAAGCTAGCGATTTTTTTATCTGAAAAACCTAAGGTTTTAGCTTTTCTTAATAGTTGCTTATTACTTAAAATATCCATATCAATTTGATTTTCAAATTCCACTATTTCTTTGATCTGATTTAAAAACCAAGGATCTATTTTGCAAAGCTCAAAAAGCTCTTGTGTGCTAAAACCTTCTCTAAAAGCTTGTGCTATATAAAGCAAGCGTTTTTCATTAGCTTGGCGAATTTTTGCCAAAAGCTCATTTTTATCACATTCTATAGTATCAAACCCACTTAAATTTCTCTCAAGTGAGCAAAGTGCTTTTTGAATGCTTTCTTTAAAAGTTCTCCCTATAGCCATAACCTCACCCACGCTTTTCATAGCAGTGCCTAGCTCTGTGTTTACATTTGGGAATTTTTCAAAAGTAAAACGAGGAATTTTAGTTACAATATAATCAATTACTGGTTCAAATGAAGCAGGAGTTCCTGTGATATCATTTTTAATCTCATCTAAACTAAATCCAACTGCTAAAAGCGTAGCTACCTTAGCTATAGGATAACCCGTAGCTTTACTAGCTAGGGCTGAAGATCTTGAAACCCTAGGATTCATTTCAATAACTATCATTCTACCATTAGTTGGATTGATAGCAAATTGCACATTTGATCCGCCTGTATCTACTCCAATTTCTCTTAAAATAGCAAAAGAGGCATTACGCATTGCTTGGTATTCTTTATCAGTCAAAGTTAAAGCAGGAGCTATAGTGATAGAATCACCCGTATGAACTCCCATAGGATCAACATTTTCAATAGAGCAAACGATAATACAATTATCATTTTTATCTCTAATAACCTCCATTTCGTATTCTTTCCAACCAAGCAAGCTTTCTTCGATTAAAATTTCATGGATAGGGCTTAGCGCTAAAGCAGTATTTGCAAGTTCTGCAAACTCATCCATATTATACACCACGCCACTTCCTGCGCCACCTAAAGTAAAAGAAGCCCTAATCATCAAAGGAAAACCAATCTCATCAACAGCTTTTAAAGCCTCTTCATAATTATACGCATACATAGATTTTGGCAAATCCATACCAATTTTTTTCATACATTCTTTAAAAACTTGTCTATCTTCACCTTTTTTAATCGCTTCAGGATTTGCACCTAAAAATTTTACATCTGCAAGCTCGCCACTTTCATAAACTTCCATAGCGACATTCAAAGCAACTTGGCCACCCATAGTAGGTAAAATCGCATCGATTTTTTCTTTTTTGATAATACTTAGAATACTTTCTTTGGTAATTGGTTCTATATAAGTTGCATCAGCAAATTCAGGATCTGTCATGATCGTAGCTGGATTAGAATTGATCAAAACTACTCTATAACCTAGCTCTTTTAAGGTTTTTGCCGCTTGAGTCCCTGAGTAATCAAACTCACAAGCTTGACCTATAACGATAGGCCCACTGCCTATTAATAATATATTTTTGATATCTGTTCTTTTTGGCATGTATTTTCCTAAGCTGAATTTTTAGCCAAATTATAACAAATATAAGTTTTTTAGAAGTTGAAATTAATAAAGAATTTAGCTCTTAAAGAGCTAAATTTTATTGACGCTTACCAAAAGTTATAGCATAAGCTTCATTTCTTACATCAAATAAAGGATCTTGTGGTGGATTAACGCCTTGAGGTACATCTGAAGGAAAATATACATCAAAATTACAATCTTCCTTGCTCAAGGCATTAACCTTAAAAGTCCCAACTAGACTTTCTTTGTGCTTACCACTCCATAAAGCCGTTGTTTCATTGGTAATATCATTTTTATTTGCATATACTAAATACATTTTATACTCAACCGGCTTATTAGCTTTTACACGATTTTGAAAATCTTCTTTTAAAAAATCACTACTTGCACTTTTCATTTGTGCCTCATTTAAATACGCCACACCTTCACTTGGAACTAATTTCCATCTTGCTGGTAAATAATTTTCTCCATTTGCTTGTTTAAAATAAAAAGTATGGATACTAAAAAATGGAGTATTTGCCACGCTTTTACTGATACCAATTTTATCCGTATATGCAGCAAAATTTCTATAAGAATCAACCTCTTTCATCATCTTGCTTATTTTTTCTTGATCGACTTTACCATTTACAGGAAGTCTCATTTCAAAAAACTGACCAAACTCTTTAGGATTTTTTGCAAAATTTATTTCTGTATTTAGCATAACCATAGTCCAAGAGGCAGAATCTTTAGGATCAGTAATTCTAATAGCCATACCCCTTGTTTTGCTTTTATCATCTTTAAAAGCGCCACCCAAAGAATATCTTACTTGGATCGGTAAGCTTTTTTGTGTTAACAAAGGCACATCAACTTCTTTATTGATAGACACAGCTGGCTCAAAAGTTCCCATAGCACAAAAACCCTTTGCATGATTAACTTTTGCTTTTGGATTTTTAGGATCTGCGTTAAGTTGATAAAAAATATCTGCTATTTTTTGTGCATCATATTCTACTTCATTTGCATAAATAGCACTACTTAAACAACAAATAGCCAAACAACTGCTGATATATTTTTTCATTAAAGCTCCTAGTTTTAAACTTAGAAGCTATTGTAATATTTAATTCTAAATAATAATTTATATTAATTAAAATAAATAATTTTTTACTATAAATTTTCTACCATATAAAAATAACTTGGTATTTTCATTTTAACATAAGGTTTAACATAAGCATTTTGATAAGCACCCTCTTCTTCTATTTTAAAAATTTCTCCCACCGGAATTCCTGAAAAGAAAATCTCATCTAAGCCACTTGTATAAACTTTATCACCCATTTTAAGTTCAAGCCATTTAGGGATATATTTAACTAAAACATAATCATTTCTTCCATGAGCTATACCTGGTGCTTGTTCTTTACCTATGTAAACAGAAAAAACACACTCTTCATCACCTTGCAAAAGACCCAAGGCTCTACCATTTTTTTCTATGACTATACCTGCTGTATAACCATTATAAATTAAGCCTTTGATTTTTCCTTTATAATCAACATCAAGCCAAACCTTATGATAATCACTAATTTGCGCATAAGAAGTTGCTTTAACTAAACTCACATTAGGATAATAAAAACTTGAGTTTTTATCGCTTAAAATATTATTTAACTCATTAGCAAAGTTTTTCATATAGATATTATTTTTTTCAAGCTCAGCATTTCTTTCTCTTAAAGTTCTAATTTCTTCAGCTTGGTTAAAATGTTCGTTGAATTTGTTTTTTAAAAGATCAATACTTTGAGAAAATTGATTAACAATAGCAATATTTAAATCTAAAACATTTCGTTTTATTACATCTCCATAATAAAACGAAATAAATACTAAAAAAGATAATATTAAAACGCTAAGAATTTTACTCTTCATTCGTTAGCTGGTGTAATAATGAAATTTCTTCTAAAGCTTTACCTGTACCTTTTGCAACTGCTAAAAGTGGCTCATCAGCTACATATACCGGAAGTTTTACAATTTCAGATAAATATTTATCAAGCCCGCGTATTAAAGCTCCGCCTCCTGTTAAAACAACACCATTTTCAACAATATCAGCTGCAAGATCAGGCGGCATCATTTCAAGAACGATTTTTAAAGCATCAGCGATTTCTTTTAAATGTTCGCGCATAGCTTCTCTTACATCTTCACTTGTTAGTTCGATTCTATTTAACAAGCCTGTTACTTGATCACGCCCTTTAACCACCATAGAAAGCTCTTTTGGAAGTTGAACTGCTGAGCCTATTGCGATTTTAATTTCCTCACCCGTTCTTTCACCTATGACAAGGTTGTATTTTTCTTTTACATAATTTACTATACTAGTATCAAGTTTATCGCCAGCTGTGCGGATAGATTTTGAAATCACAAGTCCACCCAAAGAAGTAACGCCAATTTCAGTTGTACCACCACCAATATCTACCACCAAGCTCCCTTGAGGCTCTCTGATTGGTAAATTTGCACCAATAGCTGCTGCCATAGGCTCTTCTATCAAAAATACTTCTCTAGCACCCGCACTTAAAGCACTTTCTCTAACTGCTTTTCTTTCAACTTGAGTTAAACCATAAGGTACTGAAATGATAATTCTAGGTCTTAAAAAAGATTTTCTTCTATGAGTTTTTTCTATAAAATAACGGATCATTTTTTCAGTCATATCAAAATCAGCAATCACACCATCTTTCATAGGACGGATTGCTTCGATATTACCTGGGGTTTTTCCTACCATTTCCTTAGCTTCTTTTCCAACAGCTAAAATTTTAACCCTACCATATCTTTCACGCTCTACTGCAACAACCGAAGGTTCATCAATCACTATACCTTTATCTTTTACCAAAACTAAAGTATTTGCGGTACCTAAGTCAATCCCCATATCACTTGAAAAAAATCCAATTATTTGATCTAAAATCATTCTCAGCCTTTAACTTTTTTATTTTTTATAAATAAAGGTTTTGCACCTTCTTTGATCACTTCTTTAGTAATTACTATGCTATATCCATTATACTCTGGCAAATCAAACATCAAATCTACCATCATCTCTTCAATAATACTTCTTAAACCCCTAGCTCCTGTTTTACGCTCTAATGAAAGCTTAGCAATCTCTCTTAGTGCTTCATCTTCAAATTTTAATTCCACATTATCAATAGCAAAAAGTTTTTGATATTGTTTAATAATAGCATTTTTTGGCTCTGTCAAAATACGCACCATACTTTCTTCATCAAGTTCTTCTAAAGAAGCAAGCACATGCAATCTTCCTATAAGTTCAGGAATAAGCCCAAAATGCACTAGATCATCAGGCTCTAATCTTTGAAGCAAGGCTTCTTTTTCATCCTTTTTATCATCAGTAAAAAATCCCATGACATTATCGCCTAGTTTTCTTTTAATGATATCACTAATACCATCAAAAGCTCCACCGCATACAAATAAAATATTAGTCGTATCTATTTGTATAAAGTCTTGATTTGGGTGTTTTCTACCACCTTTTGGCGGAATATTTACTAAAGATCCTTCAATGATTTTAAGTAAAGCTTGTTGCACACCCTCACCACTCACATCTCTTGTAATAGAACGATTTTCACCCATTCTTGCGATTTTATCTATCTCATCGATAAATATAATCCCTTTTTGGGCTCTTTGCACATCTCCATCAGCAGCTTGTAAAAGACGAGTAAGAATATTTTCAACATCTTCTCCCACATAACCTGCTTCGGTTAAAGAAGTCGCATCGCAAATTGCAATAGGCACATCTAAAAATCTAGCTAAAGTTTGCGCTAACAAAGTTTTTCCACTTCCTGTTGGGCCTACTAATAAAATATTTGATTTTGCTAATTCTGTATCATCATCTTCTAAGTCAGATCTAAAAAGTCTTTTGTAGTGATTATACACACCTACACTAAAGATTTTTTTAGCTCTATCTTGTCCGATGACATATTTATCTAAATATGCTTTTAATTCTTTAGGGGTTATGTCTTTAAAATTTTCTTTATCAACTTCTTTATTTTTTAGCTCTTTTTCCTCTCCAAAGAAAATATTACAAGCACTTTCAGCACAATACTCACATATAAAGGCATTATTATAATCATTTACTAAAATTCTTCTTTCACTTGTTTCTATTTCATTGCAAAAACTACATCTTTTAACCATGGTTTTTTTCCTTATATATAGGAATTCCTCTTTTTGTTTCTAAGATAAAATTACACATTTTTTTCACATTTTCACTAGAAGTATTTTCTAGCAAACTTAAAGCATTATCTTTTAAATTTCCTTGTCTGAATAAAAATTTAAAAGCCTTGCTTAAAACATCCACTTCTTCTTTATCAAAGCGTCTTCTAATGCCTACTAAATTCAAGCTTCTAATGCTTGCACGATTTCCCTCAGCCAAACAAAATGGCACCACATCTTGAGAAAGCGCGCTAGCACCTGCTATCATACACCCTTCTCCTACTTTTACAAATTGATGTATTGGAGTAAGCCCACCTACCACAGTATAATCTCCAAGTTCTACATGGCCTGCCAAAGTAGCATTATTTGCTAAGATGATGTGATCTCCCAAAGAACAATCATGCGCAATGTGCGAATAAGCCATGATAAAAGCATTATCGCCTATCCTTGTAAAACCATCACCCTTAGCTGTACCTGAGTTAATAGTAACAAATTCTCTAATAACCGCGTTTTTTCCTATAATAACACCTGAGTTTATCTCATCTTTATAAGATATATCTTGTGGAATATCTCCAACTATGGCATAAGAAAATACTTTAGAATTCTCACCTATAGTTACATTGGGTAAAATTCTTGCACCTTGTTTGATGATAGTATTTGCGCCTATGTTAGCATTTTTACTAACATAAGCATAAGCTTCTACTACAACATCATCTGCTATAATAGCTCCATCTTCTATAACTGCACTTGGATGAATTTTGCTCATCATTTATCTACTATCATAGCTTTAAGTTCAGCTTCTGCTACTAATTGTCCATCTACAAAAGCTTTTCCTTGAAAAATCCACATATTTCCGCGATTTTTCACCACACTCATTTCATAATCAAGTCTATCACCTGGACGCACTGGATTTCTAAATTTAGCATTATCAATACCTGTAAAATATACTACTTTGGTGCTTGGATCTACTTTATCATCCATACTTTCAAATGCTAAAACCCCTCCAGTTTGTGCCATACCTTCTAAAATTAACACACCTGGGTAAATTGGATGATCTGGAAAATGCCCCATAAAAACATGATCGCTTATACTAATATTTTTATAACCTCTAATAACTTCTTTGTTTTTTAATTCTACGATTTTATCTACAAGTAAAAATGGATACCTATGTGGTAAAATTTTTTGAATTTGCATTACATCTATCATAAATTTAGCCTTAAAATATATTCAAAATTCAGATTTTACAAAAAAAATATTAATAAATTAATTAAGTTTTATAACTTCACAATCTTTTCTTTGCTATCAAAATAAATTTCACTTTTTGCCATAAATTCATAAGCACCTTTAATAATATTTTCAACAATAATCACCGGCGAAAGATCATAAACACCAAAATGTTTTTGTCTTATTTTGATTTCTTGCTCTATTTTTAAAGGATTTTGTAAAAAATCTTCATAATTTTTAAATCGC
The DNA here is from genome assembly GCF_025772385.1 of Campylobacter sp. FU_520. Classification (NCBI taxonomy): domain Bacteria; kingdom Pseudomonadati; phylum Campylobacterota; class Epsilonproteobacteria; order Campylobacterales; family Campylobacteraceae; genus Campylobacter; species Campylobacter sp. FU_520. The sequence goes on from NZ_JAKMRZ010000006.1 coordinate 44,710, forward strand.
ATTTTACATAAGCTATTGAAATAATCAAAACTCCATAAATTAATCTCATCCTTTGCACTTTTATAATGCTTTAAACCCTCATCTAAAATACTAAATTTAGTGTAAGAATTTTTAAAATGTGAGTAAAATAAAACATGAGTTTTTATAGCTTGCTTATTTTGTTTTATCAAAGCTCTTAATAAACGATAATTTAAAAATTTCTCTCTTTGAATTTCAAATTTAATGCCTTTTTTTTCTAAACTTTTTACTTGGTTGTAAAATTTTATTTTTTCTTCTATACTTGAAGGCAATATTTGTTTATTAATAGGACTCATAAGCTCATCTATAAAAGCTTTTTGACCCTTTTGTTTAGAAAGTGCATAAATACATCCGCAATAATTTTGATGATAAAGCATATCTTGCTTTGCTAGGGCAAATTGTCTTTGCGTGCCTCCATTTTTTCTAAAATCAGGTGCTAAAAACTCTATGCCAAATTTATCACATTCTTTTTGTAATGCTAATTTTAATTGCTCCAAATCTTTTTTAGGAGATGTTAAAAGGGTTGTAGTAAGCCTTTTTTCTCCTATTTTTTGGGCAAATTCAACACTTTTATGTATTCTAAAATCAAAACAAATTTGACATCTTGCACCTTTTTCAGGCTCATCTTCATAACCCTTTACACTCTCAAGCCATTTTTCATACTCATATTCACCCTTATAAAGTTTAATACCTAGTTTATCACAACTGCGTTTAACATCTAAAAATCTAAGTTCATGCTCACTATATGGATGGATGTTTGGATCATAAAAATATCCTATGATTTTCTCTTCAGGATAGGCTTTACTTAATTCTTGTATAAAATAATGACTATCCACGCTACAACAAATATGCACTAGCATAATTCTTTTAACACCTTAAAAGCATGATCTTTTGCTTTTACATTTCTATAAATTTTTACGATATTTCCTTCCTCATCAATTACAAAAGTAGATCTTATAAGCCCTTCATACTCTTTTCCATAATTTTTCTTTAAACCCCAAGCGCCATAAAGTTTACAAATTTCCTTTTCAACATCACTTAATAAAGTGTGTTTTAAATCATATTTTTTTATAAAATTTTCATGTGATTTCACACTATCTGGACTAACACCTATAATCACAGCATTTTGCCCTAAAAAATCATCATAACTTTGACTAAATTCACAAGCTTGTGTAGTACAACCTGGGGTATTATCTTTTGGATAAAAATACAAAATAATTTTTTTACCCAAAAAATCACTTAGAGAAATTTTAACCCCATCTTGATTTAAAAGTTCAAAAACCGGAGCTTTATCACCAATTTGTAATTCTTTCATTTTTTACCTTTCAATCTTAATTTTTCTACACTTTCACCACCAAAAGCAATATTATATGGTTCAATATCTTCTAGCATTATGACTATATTTTGCTTTGGCTTATTATATTTTGTATGCAAAAGCTCTGTAATATCTGCTATCAACTCTTCTTTTTGTGCTTTGCTAAATTCTGGTTTAGCAAGTTTGATATTAATAATAGGCATTGTTTTTCCTTGCTTTAAATAAAGAATTTTACTATATTCTAGCAATTATTAGTATATTTTTGATAAAATTAGTTTTATTTTCAATAAAGGCTTACTCATGATTAGGGCAAAAAAAATTTGGATGGATGGAAAAATCATTGATTTTGATGATGCAAAAATTCATGTTTTAACACATTCATTGCATTATGCAAATGCAGTTTTCGAAGGAACAAGAGCTTATAAAACACAAAATGGTTTAGCAATTTTTAGATTAAAAGAACATACCAAAAGACTTTTAGAGTCTGCAAAAATCACTTTAATCAACTCACCTTTTTCTCAAGAAGAACTTGAAAATGCGCAAGTTGAACTTTTAAGAGCAAATGATTTTCAAAATAACACTTATTTGCGCCCATTGATCTTTTTGGGCGATGGAACTATGGGAGTTTATCATGCTAAAGCTCCTGTGAGAGTGGCTATTGCTGCTTGGGAATGGGGTGCTTATTTGGGTGAAGAAGGCTTAGAAAAAGGTATTAAGGTTAAAATTTCTTCTTTTGCTAGAAATAGCGTAAAATCTAGCCTAGGCAAAGCCAAAGCAAGTGCAAATTATTTAAATTCTCAAATGGCTAAATATGAAGCTATAGAAGCAGGATATGAAGAAGCTTTAATGCTTGATGAAGAAGGTTTTGTAGCAGAAGGAACAGGCGAGTGCTTTTTTATGGTTAAAGATGGAAAATTAATCACCCCACCAAATGATTTTTCATTAAAAAGTATCACTCAAGATACTGTTTTAAAAATTGCACATGATTTGGGTATAAGCGTAGTGTGCCAAAGAATTTCAAGAGATGAAGTTTATGTGGCTGATGAAGCATTTTTCACAGGAACTGCAGCAGAAATAACTCCGATAAATAATATTGACGCAAGAATTATAGGAAATGGAAAAAGAGGTGAGCTAACAACAAAGCTCCAAAATGCGTATTTTGATATAGTTTATGGACGCAATGAAAAATACGCTTCTATGCTAACTTATATTTAACAAAGGAACTAAATGCCAGCTGATTTGAATGATTATTTTAACAAAAAAAACAATCAAAACAACAATAAGCAAAATTTAAATTTCAAAGCTCCTGAATTTAACTTCAAAGGTTTTGGAAAATTTTCTCCATTAATTTATAGTGCGATTGCAATTATTTTAGTTTTTGCACTTTTTAAACCTTTTGCAATAGTTAATTCAGGAGAAATGGGGATCAAGTCTACCACGGGTAAATACAGCCCTACTCCGCTTGAACCAGGACTTCATTTTTTTATGCCAGTATTGCAAAAAATCACTATAGTAGATACTAGAGTAAGACAAATTAATTATGCTTCTATTGAAGGTGTAAATGAAAATTTACAAATAGGCTCAGGGGTTGTAAATAAAAATAGTATTTCAGTGCTTGATTCAAGAGGTTTACCTGTGTCTATTGATGTAACCGTTCAATATAGATTAAATCCTTTGCAAGTTCCTCAAACCATAGCTACTTGGGGGCTTAATTGGGAAAATAAAATCATTGATCCGGTTGTAAGAGATGTAGTAAGAAATGTGGTAGGTCAATATACTGCAGAAGAGCTTCCAACCAATCGTAACACCATAGCAGTGCAAATTGATCAAGGCATTAGAAAAACTATAGAAAGCCAGCCAAATGAGCCTGCTGAGCTTCAAGCAGTTCAACTTAGAGAGATTATCTTGCCCATAAAAGTAAAAGAGCAAATTGAAAGAGTACAAATTGCCAAACAAGAGGCTGAAAGAACTAAATATGAAGTAGAAAGAGCTAACCAAGAAGCACTTAAAAAAGCAGCTTTAGCTGAAGGGGAGGCAAATGCAACCATCATTAGCGCTAAAGGTAGAGCAAGTGCGGTTAAAATAGAAGCTGATGCGCAAGCATATTCAAATAGAGAAATAGCAAAAAGTTTAAATAATCCTTTGCTTGATTTAAAACAAATTGAAACTCAAAAACAGTTTAACGAAGCACTTAAGGTTAACAAAGATGCCAAAATTTTCTTAACACCTGGTGGAGCTGTACCAAATATTTGGGTTGATAGCAAAGATAGCAAAAGAACAAGCTCGGTAGCAAACTAAAATTAAAGAGTGATAATGAACGCCCAGCACATTCGAGAGCAAATGATTTTTTATACCACTCATTTGCACTTGATTGATTTTTTACTAATGGCTTTGGTTATATTTTTTTTCATTATCACTTTATTTATTGCTTTAATTATTAGAAATAAACCTGCCTTTGCTTTTACGGTTATTTTTTTAGGAATTTTATGCTCAACTAGTATTGCGTATTTGGGATATTTTTTAATTGATACTAAAGTTAGATCAAGAATAACCAGCTTAGATAATGCTCAATTTTTTGTATACGACAACTCGCTTAGCGTTGATTATAGCTTAACAAATACTTCCAAAAAAAGTTTTAAGTATTGTAAATTAAAAGTAGAAGTCTTTAAAAAAAATGATGATAATAGCACTTTTAAAAATTTAATACACACTATAAAACCTCTAAGAAGCAAATCTACCATTATAGAAAAAACAATAAACCCCAACCAAACTATTAATTTAAAAACTAAATTTTCCGATTTTAAAGAAGGTCAAAAATTTGACATTGAAATTCATTCAAAGTGTTTTTAAATGGGATATTTTACTTTTTTTCATATTCTAATCATTTTCATTATGCTAGCTTCTACAGGTTTAACTTGGGTTTTACTTTACTTAAAAGTTCAAAATAAAAAATATATGATTATTTTTTGCATAGTGAGTTTTATACTCGCCTTGATTTTAACCATCTCATTGCTGCTAACCATAGATCAATATACCAAAAAAGCAAGTTTGAGTAATTTTTCAACCTACAGACGCTTAGCAACAGAAAGTATTATAGTCAAAGGTAGAATTACCAACGATACTAATTTTAAGCTTTCAGAATGTTTTTTGGAGCTTAGAATAATTGATGATAATAAAAAACATGAAGTTAGTGGTGAAATTTTTAATCAACAAAATTTTGATAGTATCAAAAGAGCAAGCCAACAACAAAGAGATGCTTCATACAATATAAATATCGCAAAAAACCTACCAGGGCATACTTATAAAGATTTTTCATTTGAAGTGGGATTACCACCTCATTTTCAAAGTTATAAAATATTTAAACAATTAAAATGCAAATAGGGATTATTTAATAAAATAATCCCCATCAAAACTAATCAAAGAATATTTTCTTTCATCGCCTATACTTGAAACTAATTCATTAATATCCAAAAAAGTCAAGCTATCTGCGCCTGTATATTCTCTAACCTCTTCAACACTTTTATTAGCTGAGATTAGCTCTTCAAAAGTAGGCGTATCTATACCATAAATGTCAGGGAATTTAATTTCTGGGCATGCTATAGCCAAATGGATTTTTCTTGCACCTGCTTGTTTTAAAAGTGCGATGATTTTTTTAGAAGTTGTTCCTCTTACCACACTATCATCAATCACCACTATATCTTTACCTTCTAAAACTTTTTTCATAGGATTGAGTTTTAATTTTACTTTCAAATTTCTCATTTCTTGAGTTGGTTCTATGAAAGTTCTTCCAACATAATGATTTCTCACTATTGCCATTTCAAGTGGAATTTTTAAATACTGTGCAAAACCTATAGCAGCACTCACACCACTATCTGGAACTGGCACTACAAAATCTGCTTTTTCTTTAAATTTTTTAGCCAAGGCTTCGCCCATTTTTTTACGCACTTCATATACACTTTTACCTTCTATAATACTATCAGGTCTAGCAAAATAAATATATTCAAATGCACAAATTCTTGGATCTGTCTTATCAAAAACTTGAATGCTTTCAAACTCATCACTACCTTGAGTAAAAACTAGCATTTCACCGGGTTTTACATCACGAATAAATTCAGCCTCTATCAAATCAAAAGCACAAGTTTCACTTGCTACAATATATCCGCCATCTTTTAATCTACCCAAAGATAAAGGTCTAACCCCATAAGGATCTCTTACTACAAAAAGTTGATTTTTACTAGCAAGCATAAAGCAATACGCTCCCTTGCTTTGAGTTAAACTTTCTATAAATCTATCTTTTAAAGTTTCTTTTTTGCTTTTTGCTATTAAATGTACTACATTTTCTGTGTCCATATTTGAGTGAAAAATAGCACCATTATCAATTAGCTCTTTTCTAACTTCTTCTTTATTAATTAAATTTCCATTATGTACTAAAGAAATATCGCCCAAAGAACAAGTAGCTGCAACAGGCTGTGCATCATGCAAAGAAGAATTTCCTGCAGTAGAATAACGATTATGTCCTATAGCTATCTCGCCTTTTAATCCTGCTAAAATTTGAGTATTAAAAATTTGTCCTACTTCACCTTTAGCTTTATGAGTTTTGATATTTAAACCATCGCTTACGCTAATCCCACTTGCTTCTTGTCCACGGTGCTGCATTGCAAATAAAGCATAATAAGCCACCGTACTTGCATTTTTTGAATTAATTACTCCAACTACTGCACACATTTAAATTCCTAAACAATCATCTATATCATATAAGCCATTTTCTTGAGAAACTAGCCATTTTGCACATTTTATTGCACCTTTTGCAAAAGTAGCTCTTGAAGTGGCTGTATGATTTAATTCTATAAATTCACCTTCATTGTAAAAACCAACCCTATGTGAACCCACTATATCACCACCTCTTAAACTCATCACTGCAATTTCATCTTTGCTTCTTTGCCCAATAATCCCATCTCTACCGCTTACTCTAACTTTTTCTAAGTCTAAATTTCTAGCCTTTGCAACACTTTGTGCTAAAGTCATCGCAGTACCACTTGGAGCATCTTTTTTCTTATTATGGTGCATTTCAAGTATTTCTATATCAAAATCTCTCAAAGCCTCGCTAGCTAAATAAGAAAGTTTTTTTAAAATCGCCACACCTAAAGACATATTAGTCGCATAAAGAATAGGCATAGTAATACTTGCACTTTGCATTAATTCATTTTGCTTAGCATCTAAACCTGTAGTACCTATCACCAAAGGCTTGGGATTACTTCTTGCATATAAAAGCAAATCCTCACACCCTTTTGGAGTAGAAAAATCAATAATCACATCACATCTATTAAAAAAATCTTCATAATTTGATCCTTGATCAAAAAACGCACTAGCCTTTGCCTGCTCATCATCTTCTAGGCAAAGTCTTATTTGAGTACCCATACGCCCATTACTTCCATGAATTCCAATACTAATCATTTTAAAATCTGCCTTTTTAGAATTTGGAAAATTGTAGCGTTTATTTATTTAAAAGCAAATAACTCTTTTAATTAATCATCCCATTTTTGCCCTAAAAAATTTCCATTTCTATCAAAAAACATTTCCATATTATTGCTTAGTTTAATTTCATATCCAAATTCTTCCCAATCTACATCTACAATAAAAGCTCCAGGAAAAGAACTTTGAATTTTATCCATAATAGGTTTAGAAAGTCCGTAATAATTTTGGGTATAAGGATTATGTTGAGGCATATTTTGTTGATATGAATTAGTATTTTGTTGTGTAATATTTGCACTAGCCATTAGCGCTAAAGTTATACTTAGAATTAATATTTTTTTCATTTTAGATTCTCCTTAATTTTTATAGGAGAATCTTAATTAGTTTTTGTGAAATTTATGTGAAGATTAATGCAAACTTTCAATATAAGCTAAAGCACTAAGCGCTGCAACCGCTCCATCACCTGCTGCGCATATTACTTGTTTTGGCGCATCTTTTCTTAAATCACCTGCTGCAAACAACCCTGCTATATTAGTTTGCATTTTAAGATCTACACTCACTTGACCGCCTTCTTCCATGGCACATAAAAACTCGCCATTATCTTGTTTTAAGATTTCATTTCTTACATTTAATCCAACAAAGGTAAATATTCCAGGCACATCAAGTTCTCTTTTAGAGCCATCATTAAATGCTATTTTAATTTTATTAACACCCATATTATCGCCACAAACCTCATCAATCGCTGCATTTGTGATTAATTCTATTTTGTCATTATTTTTTACTTTTTCAACTGTTGAAGGTGCTGCTCTAAACTCATCTCTTCTGTGGATTAAATATACTTTTGAACAAATATTAGCTAGATACAACGCCTCTTCTAAAGCTGTATCACCCCCACCTAAAACAGCTACTTCTTTATTTTTATAAAAAAATCCATCACAAGTTGCACAAGTACTTACACCTTTACCAAAAAACTCATCTTCACCTTTAAAACCAGCACGACGCGGTGTAGAACCTGTACATACAATTACAGCTTTTGCTTGTTCGTTTTTACCACCTTCTAATTTTATATTAAAACTTCCATCAGCATTTTTGCTAATTTGCTCTACACCTACCATTTCATGTTTTAAACCAAAACGCATACACTGTTCATTCCAAGGAGCCATAAAAGAAATTCCATCTAAAACTTGAGCAACACCAGGGTAGTTTTCAATTTCTGAACTTGAAGTAATCTGTCCACCAGGCATACCTTTTTCAAACATGACAACATTTTTTAATCCACCTCTTGTAGCATATAAGCCAGCGCTTAAACCTGCGGGTCCACCACCTATAATAGCTAAATCTAACATAATATTTTCCTTGTAGTTTTATTTATAGGTATTATACAAATTTTTCTTTAATTATAAATAATAAAAATTATTAAATAGTAAAAAATATGAAGAAAAGCCACAAAAAGTGGCTTAAGATTATAAAAGTGAGTTTAGTTTGTCTGCTAAAGCTTGTTTTGATTGAGCACCCACTAGCTGATCAACTACTTCACCATCTTTAAAGAAAATGATAGTTGGAATAGATCTTACACCAAATTGTGCAGCTAAATCGCCTTGCTCATCTGTATTTACTTTACAAATTTTAGCCTTACCATCAAAATCATTTGCAAGCTCATCAATAACTGGAGCTAACATTCTACAAGGTCCGCACCATGGAGCCCAAAAATCTACTAAAGCTACACCTTCTTTTGCTTGTGCAAAATTTTCTGTAGTTAAATCAATATATTTTCCCATTTTTTCTCCTTTATTTTTTCAAATTCTATTAAAATAGAATAAACATTCTCTTAATAACCAATGTTCTCTAAAAGTTTTATATCATCTTTATATACACAAAGTAAATCTATTTGATAATTCTCATCACTTTTGTGTTTCATAAAGTAATACCCTATAGCTTTGATGATTTTATTGTGTTTTTTATTATCTAATCTATATGCTACTTCATAATCTCCTTGCGTACTTTTAACCTCAACAAAATGTAAAATTTTATCTTTTTTGGCAATGATATCGATTTCTCCAAATTTAGAATGAAAATTTCTTTTTAAAATTTCAAAACCTTGAGTTTTTAAATACTCGCACGCTAAATCCTCTCCTTTTTTGCCAAAAAGATACTGTAATAAAGCCATTAATCTTCTATTCTCATCATAAAAACATCATCTTTTACAAATTCTTGTTCTTTAAGTTTTTGAATTAAAATTTGTATATTTTTTTCATAAGTTTGATGAGTGATAAAAAATAAAGTACTACAATCTTGCTTTTCTTTTTTTGGCTTTTGTAAAAAAGTATCGATTGAAATTTGATGTTCGCTCATTAATTGTGTAATTTTTGATAATACCCCTATTTTATCTAATACTTTCAATCTTAAATAATATCTTGTATAAATTTCATCTTTATTTAAAAGTTTATAAGAAGTATCATTTAAATACCCAAAAATAGCACTATTTTTTTCTTTTCTTGCTATATCGATTAAATCAGCTATAACAGCACTTGCAGTTGCCTTGCCACCTGCTCCTGGGCCATAATATAAACTTTCGCCCAAAATATCTCCATCAACACTAATAGCATTCATCACTCCATCAACCTTTGCTAGTATTTTATCTTTACTAAGCATAGCAGGATGAACCCTTAGTTCTATTTTTTCATCTTTTATTTTAGCAATACCCAAATGCTTTATGGTGTATTCAAATTCCTTTGCAAAATAAATATCTTCATCGCTTACCTTACTAATACCCTCAATCAAGATATCTTCAGGTTTTACTCTTAATCCATAGGCAATATTTGCTAAAATTAAAAGTTTATGTGCAGCATCAAATCCTTCTATATCAAAAGTAGGATCAGCTTCGGCATATCCTAAATATTGAGCTTTTTTTAATACTTCTTGAAATTTAGCATTATCTTCAGTCATTTTACTTAAAATATAATTGCTTGTGCCATTTAAAATGCCTTTAATAGAAACAATATTATTAGCACTCAAGCCCTCTTTTAAAATTTTAATAATAGGAATTCCGCCTGCCACACTTGCTTCATAACCAAAAGCTGTATCTTGTGCTAATTTTTCAAGCTCATAACGATGATAAGCAAGCAAAGCTTTATTAGCAGTTACTACTGATTTTTTTCTTTTTAAAATCTTTGAAATTATCTCAAAAGGCAAATCAATACCGCCCATTAACTCCACAAATACATCAATATCTTCGCGCTCTAAAACTTCATCAATATCATTAACCACAGGAATCAATGCATTTGATTTTGGATTTCTTGCTAAAGCAACCACTGGAATAATTTCTTCATCACATCTTGCTTTGATTAAATCTTGATTTTTTAACAAAGTTTCTACAACGGCACTTCCTACCGTGCCATAGCCTAAAATTGCTATTTTCATTTTATTCTCTTAAATATTTTTTTATATTTCTTGCTGCTTGACGAATACGGTTTTCATTTTCTATTAAAGCTATTCTAACATACTCATTGCCCGCTTCACCAAAGCCAACTCCAGGGCTTACTGCTACATTTGCTTTTTGCAAAAGCTGTTTAGAAAATTCCATACTACCAAGATGAGCCTTACTTTGAGGGAGTTTAGCCCAAACAAACATACTTGCATTAGGTTTTTTTAGCTCCCATCCTGCTTGAAAAAACGAATCAAGCAAGACTTCTAATCTTCTTGCATAAGTTGCTTTAATCTCTTCAACACAAGTTTGATCTCCATCTAAAGCTATAGTAGCAGCAACTTGTATAGGAGTATACATACCATAATCAAACCAGGATTTAATCTTTTTCAAAGCCGCAATTAAGCGTTTATTACCCACCACAAAACCTACGCGCCAACCTGCCATGTTATAAGATTTTGAAAGTGTATAAGTTTCTACTGCTACATCTTTAGCACCTTCAACTTCAAAAATTGAAGGAGTTTTATAAGAACCAAAAGTTAAGTCCGCATAAGCAATATCAGAAATAATATAAAATCTTTCTTTTTTTGCCATAGCTACCAATCTCTCATAAAAACTTTTTTCAACTGTAACTGTTGTAGGATTATGTGGAAAATTTACTACTACATATTTTGGACGCGGAATGCTTTCATGTAATGTTTTTTGTAAATTTTCAAAAAAAGTATTTTCGTTTAATTCATAATTTTCATTAAAATCAAAATTCATAGTTGCTACATTACCACCTGCTATGATAAAAGCTTGAGTATGTATAGGGTAAGCAGGTGTAGGTACAATAGCTACATCTCCTGGGTTAATAACAGCTCTTGCTAAATTTACAAAGCCTTCTTTAGAACCCATCGTTGCAACTACTTCACTTTCAGGATCTAAATCAACATCGTATTTTCTTTTATACCAATTACAAATTGCAAGTCTTAGTTTATAAATTCCACTCGAAGCAGAATACCCTGAAGTTTTGTCTTTATTTGCACTTTCGCAAAGTTTGTCTATAATGTGTTGAGGAGTTTTGCCATCAGGATTTCCCATAGAAAAATCTATTATATCCTCCCCTGTCCTTCTTGCTGCCATTTTAATCGCATTAACTTCAGCAAAAACATAATTTGGAAGTCTTTCTATGGTATTAAAATGAATTTCTTCAAACATCGTCCATCCTTTTAGCGTCTTAAGTAAATTTTTAAACCCCTTTTTATATTATCAAGGCTAAACATATCCCCTATAATAGCATATTTTGCGCCCAATGGTATATTTACATTTACTTCATTTTGCTTATGTGTATTTTCTACACCTTGAATAAAATTTAAATTTTTATCTAAAAACTGAATTTTACAAAACCAAGAATCAAGATTGTGCGCGCTAAGCTCCATACTTTTTGCACCTTGCAAATCAATAATATATTCCCTTAAAGGTTTATTTAATTGAGTAATAGTATTTAGCGGAATTTGAGTATTAACTTTGGGTTTTGCTTTTGAAAAATCTAACTCATATTCATAATTTAGCTCTGAAATTTTAGAAATGTCTTTAATAAAAACAGAACTTCCTAATAAAGCCTTGTAAAAAACTCCTGGATCAAGCATATACTGAGAATCTACAGCTAATTTATAAGTGATATAATTTTCTCTTAAAATTAACTCAGTTGGTATAAAATACACATAGCCTAGCTCGTTTAAAGTATCATTAATCGTTTTAAAAAATAAAACAGAATCAGCTTGGGCTTTAAAACTAAAAGTTAAAGTTTTTGGCTCATTTAATATAAAATTTGCCAAAGAATTTGTTTTTAAAATTTGAGAAATAGTGTAAATATCTACATTTCCGCGTTCATCTTTATAATCATTTCTTGCAAATAAAAGCTCTAATTTTGCATCTTTAGAATTATCATTAACAATATGCTTAGCAACCTCTAAAGCACTTAGCGCAAAAGCATTAAGAGTAAAAAAAATGGAAAATATTAAAATTCTTACCATAATTTTCCTCTATTTTCTTTTATAAACTCAGCTTTTGTAATTTGTTTGATTTTACCATCTTTAATCATTAAAAACTTAGACACACCGTTTTTAAACTCTAAAGTATTGTTATTTTCATCATTCAAACTAAAAGCAGCATGACCTGTAGTAATTAACATATCTTTATCCAAAGATAAAACATAATCGTTTTTAATAGTTAAAGAACTTTTTCTAAAAGTTTTTAAATCCACCATACCAAGCCAAAGCTCTGCGCTTGGTTTTATAATACTTTCTTTAAGCAAAACCATATTTTCTTCAGGCATATTTAAACTAGCATTATCCTCTAATGTTTCTTTTATAGTATTATTATTCTCATCTGTTGGCTCTAAAATAGTTGTATTTGTTTCATTATTTTCTATAACATCATCAGCAAAAAAATTAACAACCGGAGTTTCATTCTCATCGACTTTTTCTTCTAAAACAACCTGCTCTTGATTTAATACATTAGTGGTATTTTCATCTAAAGTGGAACTTTGAAAAAATCTTGAAACACCCCAAGCTAAAGCCACTATCAAAAGCACTACTACTATAATCACAATATACCATACACTTGAGCTTTCTTTGGTATATGAGTTCATTCTAGGAGCAATATGCACATGATTTTTTTTCTCAATACCATTTTCCTCTAAATAGGCATGATATTCTTCTAAAAAATTAGAAAAATCAAGCTCATACTCTCTTTGTAAAATTTTAATAAAGCCATTTACATTAAAGCGAGATAAAGACTTAAAATCTTTTTTAATGATATATTCAAGACAAGCTATTTCTATTTGTGTTCTTTTTTGAACTTCTAATAAATTTAAATCTTCTAATTTTTTCCAACTATCCATTTTTCATCCTATCGCAAAGTATTGCAAATGCTGCACTTACATTTAAACTATCAAAATCATTATGCATTTTTATACCTACACATTCATCACATTTTTTAAGCACCTTTGGCGCTATGCCAAAACCTTCACTTCCCATAATCAAAACTTTTTTATCTTTAACCTTGATAGTATGTATATCACTACCTCCGCTAGCACTAGCATAGATATAAAAACCTTTTTGTTTTAATTCATTTATCATGCTTAAAATATCATCATTTAAAACTATTTTCATATCTAAAGCTGCGCCACTACTTGCACGAATAACTCCATCCATAGCCACGCTTTTAGCTACCAAAATAACCCCATCAGCACCCAAAGCATAAGCACTACGCACAATAGCGCCTATATTTCCAACATCGCTAATATTATATAAAATAACTATAAAATCTTTTTCTTTCAAACTCTCAAAAGAGCTAAATTCAAACTCATCAATCTCCATTAAAAAACCCTGATGATTTCCACCTCTTGCCAAACTTTGCGCGGTTTTAAAATCAAGTTTTTTAATTTTTTTTGATGCCTTTGCTATTTTTGAAAAATCAGCTTTTTCACATTCTTTTGCTAAATAAATTTCTTTAATTTTTTCTTTGTGCTTTTCTAAGATATAAAAAAACACTTGCTTACCATAAACTACCATTTTTAAATAATAACCAAATTCAACTTAAAAGCAGTTTTTGATAATTTTCTTTTGGAGATTTTGCATTAATTTTTGAAAGAAGTTTTGCCTTTGTTTTTAAAGGCAAGTCAAGCTCATAAATATCTTGTTCGCACAAGGTGTTTTGATGAAATTGCTTTTCTTTAGCACTTACGACTACACACCATTCACCGCGCAAATCCATTGTTTTTATTTTTTCTAAAACCTCTAAGGCTCCTGCTCTAAATTTAGCTTCAAATTTCTTTGTTGCTTCTTTTATGATAAAAATTTCTCTTAAAGGATCAATTTTACTAATTTCTTCTACCAAATTCAGTATTCTAGTGGGTGCTTCATAAACTATACTAGGATAAGGATTAAGCATTAAATTTTCAATATCTTTTTGTCTTTGAGGATTTTTATTAGCCAAAAAACCCATAAAAATAAATTCTTTTTTACAAAACGCACTTGAAACTAATGCAAGTAAAGCAGCATTTGACCCTGCTAAGACTTCATAATCAATATTGTTTTTAATAGCATATTCGATTAAAAATTGCCCTGGGTCGCTAATACCTGGCATACCCGCATCACTTAAATATGCAATATCTTGTTCAAAAAAATCACCATCTATTTTTGCTAAAAAATCTTTTTCATTATGAGTATGTAAGGCTAGATATTTATCAGGTTTTATTTCTAAATTAAATTTTTCATTAAGAAGATGAACTAAAGATTTGCAAACTCTCGTATCTTCGCATAAAAAGAGTTTGCATTTTTGTAAAATTTCTAAAGAATGAAAAGAAATATCGTTTAAATTTCCTATGGGTGTAGGAATAAAATATAACATTATTGCATTGCGTATTTTTTCTTAAATTTCTCTACACGACCCGCAGCATCTACGATTTTTTCACTACCTGTAAAAAACGGATGACAACTTGAGCAAATATCAACTTTAATTTCTGGTTTATTTGACTTAGTAGCAAAAGAATTTCCACAAGCACAACTAACTTTGCATTCTACATATTCTGGGTGAATTTCTTTTTTCATTGTTTATCCTTTTTCAAAACATTAAGGCGTAATTATATAGATTTTTATATAAAAAATAGCTAAATTTAAGCGTGTTTTTAAATTATGAATTTTGAAGCAACCCCTACTAAAGCCGTTTGCGCTTTGAGTATGAAATTAGCTTGTAATTTTGCTTTTTTAAAATTCTCTTCTCTTTCTTTTTGCGAAAATCCACCTTCAGCGCCTATTAAAAACACATGCTCACTAGGTTCAAAACTCGTCAAATCTTCACCTTCAAAGTCTATCAAAACAATATTTTCATAAACTTGCTGAAATTTTTTAAAATCATCAAAGCTTTCAAGCTCCATTAAAGAAGCACGACCGCATTGTTGGGATGATTCTATAAGAATCTTTTCCATTCTTTTAAAATCTAACTTAAAATTTTTTTGTGAGTAATCCATATACACAAAAGAAAGCTTTGCCACTCCAAGTTCATTTAAAAAAGGCAAAGTTTTTTCTATAATCTTTGGATCAATCACCGCTAAAGCTAAATGCAAATGCGTTTTTAATTCTTGTTTTTCTTCTTTTTTATCAAGTAAATTTAATACGCAAGAGCGTCTAGAAAAATCTATGCATTCATAAGTATAAGCAAAAAAATCTTTTAAATTTTTTAATATGATTTTATCGCCTATTTTAATTCTTCGAGCCTTTAAGTGTAAAAAAGCTTCATTTTCTAACTCTAAATTTAAAGCACCACTTTGTGGGTGATATAAAAATCGCATTAAAAATAAAACCTTTGAAGTAAATAGGGTACAAAAAGTAAAAATATACCCAAACACAAAATAAAAAAGCTTAAAAATCTAAATTTAGCATAACGCTTAAACAATCTTGCTTTTTTAAATAAAACAAATTGATAAATAGCCAAAGCAAAAATTAAAATCCAACAAAACCACATAGAAAGTATATAGAGATTTAGCTCAAAATACTTTAAAGCCCAAAGCAAACTTCCTGTAAAAAGCGTAATTGCTAAAAATAAATAATAAATTGGCAAAAATAGGCGAATTCTTTTTATAAAAATAAACTCTTGCGAAAAACTACTTTGAGTTAGATATAAATAAAACAACATTAAAAAGCCATTTGCATATAGGCTATACACATGCAATGCTAAAAAAAACTCATAACTTTGATCCATCACTGTCCTTGTGTGCTATTTTCATCTTTGATATCATCATCTACAGGTATAGGAAGCGTTTCATCATCTATAATAACATTAGAATCACTTTGCTCAATTTGGACTTGCTCAGTTTGTACTTCTTTTTTTGTGATTGTATTTTCTTGGCTTGAGCAAGCTATAAAAAACAATAATGGCACAACCAATAAAACCTTTTTCATCATACCTCCTTTTGATTGACAAAAACAAAATTTGAATCTTGAAGTTTTTTAAAAAAATCTTTATCTTTCCATTCATCGCTTATAGCTTGTGAAAATTCAATATCTGTTAGATTTATCTTTGGCAAAAACTCACTATAAGCATCTTCTCTAAAACCTTGCGCATAACCTGTTCTTGTTTCATGCACAATAATACTTTTTAAACTAACACCTTGCTCGCCATTAATCATCTTAGTCTTTAAAAGCAAGGTATCAATCAGCACAAAAAATATGCGTACAAAATTTTCTGCACTTACATTCACAGGCAAACTTACCCATCTTTGTGAGTGTTTTTTCATATCTTCTAAATAAGTTTTATCATCATCTTTAAAAAGCGTAATAGCATGATCAAAACTATCAATAATTTGTTTTATCTCATCTTTTAACAAGCCAA
This sequence comes from Campylobacter sp. FU_520, assembly GCF_025772385.1. Classification (NCBI taxonomy): domain Bacteria; kingdom Pseudomonadati; phylum Campylobacterota; class Epsilonproteobacteria; order Campylobacterales; family Campylobacteraceae; genus Campylobacter; species Campylobacter sp. FU_520. The sequence continues at coordinate 61,317 of NZ_JAKMRZ010000006.1, forward strand.
AATCATACACCATTCCAGCATTGTCAAGGTATTTACTCTCAAGTAAAATTTCTACCTTATAAGAATGACCATGTATGCTTGTTTTACATCGCTTGGAGCTACAAAATCTAACAATATGAGCATTTTCAAATTCAAACATTTTTCTAATAATCATACGCCTTCTTTATCTCCCCAAATTCTAATATGCAATCTATCAGAGTAATTATATCCATTTTTTATACAAAATTCAGCAACACTTAAGGCATTTTTAGAAATTTCTTCTTTATTTGACCCCATAGGCATACAAAACACCTCATTTTCACAAATTTGTAAAATTTCATTGATTTCTTCTAAGGCTTTATTTTCTTGTAAAAAATCCTTATCTAGAACAAATTTGTAAAAGCTATCCTTAGCGTAGTATTTAAAAGCTTTTAAGGCTTTTTCATTAATCCTTTTTTCTTTTTTAACCCCACTATTGCTAAGCTTTACTCCTAAAGCAAAATAGCATTTTTTATACAAAGGATGTTTTTCAAAGTCAATTTCAATACTTGCATTTGTTTCAAAATGCACCTTAAAATCATTTTCTAAAAGTAAATTAACAAAACACAAAAAATCTTTATTTTGATAATTTAATAAAGGCTCACCACCTGTAATTACAACTATAACTTTGCGTGAATTTGCTAGTTTTAAAACCTCATCAAAAAGCTTTGTTGAAGTATATGTTTTATAACAAGTTTTAAATTCTTTGATAAAAACAGCTCTTATAGTATCACAGCCCAAAAGTATTTTAGAATCTTTTTCTTTTTTTACTCCAAAGCCTGTACAGTTAAAATTACACCCAGCAAACCTTACAAATATAGCCAAATTTCCACTATATTTTCCCTCACCTTGCAAGCTTAAAAAAGTTTCAACAACTTCCATTATCCACCTGTTTGATAAAAGGCTCTTGTAGAACTTTGATTAGCTTCATTTTCTGCCCATCTGTTTTTTTCTGATTTATTTTTTATTACGGTTTTTAAAACTTCACAAGCACCTGCTATGTCTTTATTACGTATAGCCTTTTTAATGCTTAAAGCCTCATCATAATATAAACAAGGTATTAAAAGTCCTTCGGCTGAAAGTCTTATACGGTTACAACTATCACAAAAATCATGACTATGTGGGTCAATAATGCCAAACTCATATCCATCTTCAAGCTCATAAATAGTCGCAGGCGCATTTGGGCTTTTTTGTCCTTGTTTAAAAGAATATTTTTGAGCAATGATGTTTAAAATTTCTGCTGATTTTAAGCCTTTTAAATCTCCATAAGCATGGTAATTTTCCATAAACTCTATAAAACGAATTTGGCTTTTACGTGCTTTGGCAAATTCTAAAAGATCGATAAATTCACTATCATTAATCCCTTTAAGAGCTACGGTGTTAAATTTAATATTAAAGCCTAATTCTAAAGCCTCATTAATACCATTTAACACATCTTTGAGTATGTTTTTTTGAGCTAATTTAAAAGCTATTTCTTCTTTTAAGGTATCTAAAGAGATATTAATTCTTTTTAAACCTGCTTGTCTTAAGTCTTTTGCTTGTTGTTTTAACAAAGAAGCATTAGTAGTAAGCGCTAAGTCTATATCTTGCTTATACTCACTGATCATAGCAATAAATTTATGCAAATCTTTTCTTACTAAAGGTTCACCACCTGTAATTCGAATTTTTTTAACTCCTTCATCAATACAAACCTTAACAAACATAAAAAGTTCTTCAAATGATAAAAGATTTTCCTTAGCACTCCATTCAAATGGAGTTTTTGGCATACAATAAAGGCAACGAAAATTACATCTTTGTGTTACTGAAATTCTTAAATAATCAATCACTCTTCCATAACTATCTACCAACATCAAAGGCCTTTATAATAATTTATTAAATTTCAAAATAAGCTCAACTCTACCCATACCTATACGCAAATCTTTGGCAATTTGCTCAATGGATTTTTTTTGATTAAAAAGCTCTATTACCTTTTGCTCTTCATTATCATAGCTTGGGCTTAATTTTGTAATACTTTGGGTTTTTTGTTCTAAATTTAACAAACGATTTTTTTGCTCACTTTGAAATTCTTCAATCACTTCTTCCACTTCTTTTAAAGCATTTAAAATAGGGATAATATTTTGATTGATTTTTTGTTCTAATACTTGCAAAAGCTCTTCTTTTAACTCTTCTTTAATAGCTTCAGTGTCTATTTCTTCTTTTTCTTGTTCTTGTTCATCTAAGCTTTCTTTTTTTAAATAATGATATTGCTTATTTAAATCTTCTATCATCTTACCAAGTTCATTAATTTTAGCAATATTTTCTTTTTCTTTTATCATCATATAAGCAAACATAGCAAAAATTAATAAAGCTACTACAAGCCACAATAATAAATCACTACCCATTTTCTTGCTCCTTTAAAATCTTAATCATCGCTCTTTGCATATTTGCTACAAAATTATCATACACAAGCTCATCTTCTGCTTTTATTTGTGTAATTTTTGCCTCATTTTCATTTAAGGCTTTAAAAAAAATACTAATTTTTTGACCATTTAACTCAAATCTTGCATAATATTCCTCATCTTGAGTCAAACACTTATCTTTAAACTGAATGTGTGCAAAATTTACACCCACCACAAAGGCTTTATATTTTAAATCTGTAAATAATTTTGTTTTATTGATATCATTTTTTATCAAATACAATTCTTGTTTTATATCCATAAGTAAATCAAAAATAATTTGCTCACCTTCGCTAAATTCCACTCTTGAGGCAAGCTTTTTCCATTTGCTTAAATTGACATAATTATTACTTGAAAGATATTCTTGCAAAAACTCTTCACATCTTTCTTTGCTCTCTTCAAACTCAAGCTCTAATGAGCTTTTAAAAAATTTTATCTCCATAAAAGATCAACCCAAATAAATATAAAAAACACTATACTTAAATACCCATTTAAAGTAAAAAATGCTTTATCAATTTTTGCAAAATTCTTTCTAACAATGCGGTGTTCAAAAAATAAAATAATCGCACTAATTATCACACCTAAAAAGGCAATATTTCCCGTTGGAGCCACCCAAACAAATAAAAGCCAAAAAAGCACTGCTAAAACATGACAAAATGCTGAGATAAATAAGGTTGCCTCGAGCCCAAATTTAGCAGGTATAGAGTGTAAGCCTGTTTTTTTATCATACTCCATATCTTGCAAAGCATAAAGCAAATCAAATCCAGCTGTCCAAAAAGTAACACCCAAACACAAAATCACACTATAAATTTCAATACTTCCCAAAACTACAATGCTACCTGCAATAGGAGCAAGCCCTAAGCAAAATCCTAATACTAAATGCGCTAAGGATGAAAATCTTTTAAAAGCTGAATAAATAGCTAAAATAAATAATACCGGCAAAGAAAGAGCAAAGGCTAATTTATTAATAAAATAGCTTGCCAAAACAAAAATAATAGCATTTAAAATAATAAAAAGTAAAATACTAGTTTTACCTATACGTCCATCGATATTAGGTCTATTTGCACATCTTGGGTTATTTTTGTCAATATCCTCATCCATCAAACGATTAATCGCCATTGCAAAATTTCTTGCACTCACTGCACAAATAATACCCAAAAATAAAGCCTTAAAACCAAACCAAGTACTATCATTTAAAATAACAGAAGCTACAATCATTGAAGTAAATAAAAAAGGTAGGGCAAAAATAGAATGCTTAAAAACAATCAAATCTAAAATATCTTTTAATTTTTCTTTTAATATAGGCATTTTTTCTCTTTATAATATATTTTTGTTATGATTTTACTAAAATAATTTTAAATTTAGGATATTTTTACGATGTTTTTTGAATTTGCACTCATTGGAACTACTGCAAGTGGCAAAACAGAACTTGCTAATAAACTAGCTTATGAATTTAACGCAAGTATTTTAAGCCTTGATAGTCTTTGTGTATATAAACAAATCAACATCGCTTCAGCCAAAACAGAGCAAAAAACCTTAGATGAGCTTGATTATTTTGGCATAAATTTATTAAATGTCAATGAGCATTTTAACATCGCTTTGTTTTTTGAAGAATACAAAAAAGCAAAAGCTTTTGCCCAAAAAAATAATCAAATGCTTATTATCACAGGTGGAACTAGTTTTTATTTAAAAGCTTTAATGGATGGCTTGAGTGAAAATTTCAAAGAAAGCCAAAGCGCACTAAGTAATGATGAAATTTATCATTTAATGATAAAAATTGATTCACAAGCAAAAATAAAAAAAAACGATACTTATCGTTTGAAAAAATGGCTTGGAATTTATGAGCAAACTAATAAAATTCCAAGTGAAGTTTTAAAAGAAACCAAACAAGAAGCTTTGATTAAAAAACTTGATATTTTTGAAATTTCTTGGCAAAAAGATCTTTTAGAAAAACGCATTATTAAGCGCACTAAAAATATGCTAAATGAGGGTTTAGTAGATGAAGCTAAAATGTTATTTGATAATTATGATCATAATTTAAAAGCACTAAATTCCATAGGTTTAAAAGAATGCAAAGAGTTTTTAGATAAAAAAATAAATTTAAATGAGCTTGAAGAGCTCATCATCATTCACACAAGACAACTTGCTAAAAGACAAAGAACTTTTAATAAAAAATTCAATAAAGAAATTTTAGATTTTCAAAATGCTTATGAGAATTTAAAAGCTTATATTTTAAAAAAATATCAAGGTTGAGTATTTAAGACATTTAATTTATCTTTACACAAATTTTGCCAATTGCTTGTTGCATTAATATCTATACAATTTTGCAAACTTTGCTTTTGATTTTGCACATCTTTTAAATCTTCATAAATATTACTTTGCGTATAAAAAGCTCTTGCGCGCTCATCATCTTTTAAAGGATTAGCAAGTAAATCTTTAAATAAAGTTAAGGCTTTTTGGGCTTGATTGTTTTGTTTTAAAGCTTTGATATAGATAAATTCTAAATCAGGACTAAAAAGATTCACCCCTTTTAAATTTTGATAGTCAATAGCCTTTGGAGCATAAGTTAAAATGCTGGTTAGAAAATTATTTTTTTCACAATAACGCAAAAACTCATAATATAATTCCACCATACGATAATTCATAGGAAATTGCTCTAATTTTTGCAAAGTTCTTATCATAGCATTATAATCTTGTAATCTAAGCTCAGCAAAAAATTTAATATAATTTGCTTCAAATTTTTCATTATCACTAATAATCGTTCTTGTGTTTAAAATATCGTTAATTGTTTTTATAACAAAGCTGTAGCGCTTATCTTTAAGAGCTAAATCAGCACTTTGAAGCTTATAAAAAATAATATCATCATTTTCATTTTCCACTATGTATTTTTTAGCTTCTTCTATGCGCGTTGTGCGTTTAAAACATTCAAGCATTTGCTTTTTATTTTGTATTTTACCCCCTACATTATAAACTTTAAAATCATCATATATTTTAATAGCAGCTAAACATTCATCATTTTTTAATTTTTGTTCTAAAACTAAAATAGCAGCTTGTTCTAAAAGATTTTTAACTTCTTTATTAGAGTATTTTTCAATGTCTTTTTGATAACTTACAACTTTTTCATAATTTTTTTCTTGAAAATACAATTTTACATTATCAAACAGCGCCTTACTAGAAATTTCTCCAGCATATTTTTTCATAATTTCTTCATATCTTTGATGTAAAAAACTTGCATTAGCATCTTTTAAATATAAAAAGTTTTTATCTTGCGCTTCTTTGATTAAACTTACATATTCACTCAAAGGAAAATCTTCTGCATAAAGATCTAAATATTTTTGAGCCTTGGTATGCTCATTTGCATTTAATAAAGCCAAAGCAAGATCTTTTAGCACTTTTTCATATTCTTTATCTACCTTAGTTAAATGCGTAAAAATATACTCATAAATTTTAGAACTTAAATCATAAACCCTATTATTAGCAAAAGCTTTAGCTAATAATAAGGAATTTTCCAAATCGCTCATGAAAAATTCAGGATTTGATTCTAAAATTTTATTTGCTAATTCTTTTGCTTCTTTTGTATTTTGAGTTTCTAAATAATTTTTTGATAAAAATAAAGCTGCCCTACTGGCTAAATCTGCATTTGGAGTAGAATAATACACATCTTGATAAATATTATTTGCGGTATTTTTTTTACCCAAATGATATAAATAATCTGCATAATCAAGCAAAGCCATTATAGTGTATTTATCGCCTTTATGCTCAGTATTTAAAGTATCTATAATATATTCAACATTTGATCTTTGTGATAAACCCATATAAACTCTCATCATAATATACATCACTTCTGTATAATCTTTATCGTTAATATAAGTTCTCACCCATCTTTTAGCATCATCTAACATTTGTTCTAAAATTACTTGGTCTTTATCAAGTTCATAAGTATAAAGTTTATTTTGCGCTCTTAACTTATAAAGCTCAAATTCATTCATAAATACACTACCTTGATAACGCTTAATAGCATTAACAGTATCTCTTAATACTTGATCATATTTTTTTGCTTCATATTCTTGTTTTATACTAAAATAAGCGTTAAAATCTGCACTTTTAGAAGTTTCCATAGGGTTAGAATTTAAATCTAGCGCTCCAATAAAGGGCATTAATCCATCATCAAAATAAATATCAAAATCAAGCCCATCGCTAGGTTTGTAATATCTTAAATCTTTAGTAAAAATAAACACAAAGTGTTTGGAAGTATCTCCACTTTGACTTTGAATTTCTTTTGCATTAAAAATATCTTGGGAATAATTAAACATCTTAGCTAAAATTTTAGGATAGATTTTGATTGTCAAAAAGGTTTGGTGCTTTTCAAAATAAATTGTAAAATCATCAAACTCTTGATTTTGAAATTGCATATTGCTAACACCCAAAACATTACATTCAAAATGGGTCTTTTCAAATTCAAAAACATTTTTACAAGTAAAATCTTTATTATCTTTTAAATGCAAAAGTGCAAAGGGGCGCTTGTGTTCTTCCCCTTTATTAACAATAATTTCAAAAGAAAATGTGTAAGTTATACTTAATAAAAATAAAAATAAAACCCTTATCATAAGCGTGATTATAGCAATATTATTTTACAAAAGCAAAAACACGCAAGAAACACTTCCAATCAAACACAAGCACAAAATAATCTTTTGTTTTACATCTAAGTTTACACTTTCTATAATTTGAGCTTTTTTGAAAAAAACATAAATTAAAATTTTCAAATAAGCATAAAGCATAATCATAGAACTTAAAGCTATAGCAAATACAAGCACATAATAGCCTGAATTTAAAATAGAAGCTAAAATTAAAATTTTACCCCAAAAAATCCCAAAAGGTGGAATACCTGCTATACATAAAATAAATATAGCTAACATTATAGACAATACCGGTCTTTGATCAAACAAGCCTGAAAAACTCTCAAATGAACTTTTTTGAAATAAACTCAATATCAAAAAAATTCCATAATTTGCAAAAGCAAAAGAAATCCAATACACAAATAAAGCAAAAATTGAAAGCAAATAAGAAGTCCCATCACCTTGAGAACTTACACTCATACTAGAAACAATAACTGCTAATATAAAAGAAGAATGAGTAATAGAACTATATGCAAGCATTTTTTTTACATCTTTTTGGATTAAAGCTACTATACTTACAGCAAGCATAGAAAAAATCGCTAGCAATGCTACTATATATTCAAATTTTACCCCACCACCCAAAGCAGAAAAAATTCTTAAAACTACTATTATCATAGCTATTTTTGGTACTATAGATATAAATGCTATAAAATTTGTATGCACCCCATAATACACATCTTTTAACCAAAAATGAAAAGGTGCGATAGAAAGCTTTACCCCAACAATAACTAAAAACATTACTCCAGCACAAAGCAAGATAGGATCTGAAATGTATTCAGAATGCAATAAATTATCTAAATCCAAAGACTTAGTTTTTAAATACACAAAAGCACAAGCAAAGACAAAGAACCCAGCTCCCACCGCAGCTAGAGTAAAATACTTTATACTAGAGCTAATAGCATTATGAGTTCCTCTTAAAGCTATTAATGTATAAAGAGCTAAAGAAGAACCTTCTAATGCTAGGAAAATTACGATTAAATTAGTGCTTGATACCATTAATATCAAAGACGCAACCATAAATAAAAATAAAGAAAAAAACTCTGGCTTTTGTTCATCTTTGTCCATCAATAAATAAAGCATAGAAAAAACTAAAATAACTAATTGAGCAAAAATTGCATAATTATCGCTTACAAATAAACCAAAAAAAGCATGAGAATTATCTAAAACAAAGCCATTATAAAGCAATAAAAAACATAAGGTGCTAAGCAAAGCTATAACACTTACTCCTATATAAAAATTTCTAGAAAGTTTTTTAAACGCACCCAATAAAAGTAAAGCAATAGCCCAAAAAAGCAATGACAACACAGGAAATAATAATACAAAATTCAATTTTTCTAAACTAAAGCCACTCATTAAAAACCTCTTATATCATCTATGATTTTTTGATTTTCTATTGCAATATTTCTTGTTTGCATAACCTCAAGAATGCTATTTACATTCAAAGCAATTTGATCAAGCATAGCACTTGGAGCTATCCCTAAATAAATTACCAAAGCACTTAAAATACTCAACACAAAAATTTCGCCTTTTTTTAATACTAATTTCTCCATTTTTTCTGCGTTAGTGGCAAAAAACATATTTCTATAAATATTTAGCATATAAATAGCCCCTAAAATGATCACACCACCTGCAAATAATGCATACCATAAATTTACGCTTGCTATGCCTTGTAAAATTAAAAACTCACCTACAAAAGAAATGGTCAAAGGTAATGAAATAGATGAAAATAATAGCACTGCAAAGAAAAAACTAAACACTGGAGCTGTTTTAGCTAAATTTTTATAAAAGTCTAAATCAAAAGTATGATATCTTTTATAAAGCATATAAGCAGCCAAAAACAAACCACCTGTTACTATACCATGTGCAAACATGTAAAATACAGAACCACTTACCCCATTATAAGTAAAAGTCACAATACCTAAAATCACCACACCCAAATGCGAAATTGAACTATAAGCGATTAATTCTTTTAAATCCTTGGTTTTAAAGGCAATTAAAGCTGCATATAAAATTCCAACTATACATAAAATAGCAAGCAAAGAATAATAATGATTTAAAGTATCAGGTGTTAAAGGCAAGATAAATCTTAAAAATCCAAAAGGAGCCATTTTAAAACTAACAAGCATTACAGATACTAAAGTCGGACTTTTTGCATAAACTTTTGGCGCCCAAGTGTGGAAAGGAAATAAAGGACTTTTAATCGCAAAAGCGATAAAAAATCCTATAAAGATTAAATTTTGCACACTTTCAGGTATGAAAAATTCACTCTTATACCAAGCAAGTAAATCAAAACTCCAATACCCAAAACTTTGATAATACAAAAACCCTACATAAATAATCGCTAAAAGCATAAGCATAGAACCGCAAAATGCATAAATGAAAAATTTAATCCCTGCTTTATAATTATCTGAATATCTGCCTATTAAATAAATAAGCGGTATAAGAGAAAACTCCCAAAATACATAAAATAATAAAGCATCTAATGAAGCAAAAAGCCCTATAATACAAAATTGCAATAAAAATATACTTACTACAACACTTTTATCTTGAATATCCAAACATATAAAAGATAAAAAAATCATAATAGAACAAAGCAACATCAAATAAAGCGCTATAGCATCTACACCGATATGAAAATTAACTATTAAAGAATTTAAACTAAACTCATAAGCTATACCACTATGATAATTAAACAACAAAAAAACATTAAAAACTAAAATCAAAAAACTAACTAAAACAGCAAAAGACTTGCTATCTTCTTTTTGCAAAAACAAAGCTATAAAAGCTGCAAAAAATGGAAATAACATTAATAAACTAAGCATTTTACACCGCCAACGCTAAACAAAATAAACATACAAAAGCCAACACTGTAATTCTTAAAACCAAAGAATAATCCTTACCTATGCTAAGAGTCCTAGCAAAAGTTTTAAGGAAAAATGCAACACTATCTACCAAAGTGTCTAAAATTTCTTTATCAGCTTTTCTTAAAAATTCACAAAATAAAGCATATTTACTAACAATAAATTGATGATAAAACCTTGGTATATAGTATTCATTAAACAAAAGCTTATAAATGCTTGTTTTAGAAAGTGATGGTTTAAACCAATTTTTCCAATAAGCTATGATAGCTAAAAGCACTCCAAGCACTGCAACAGTACTTGCAAGCACCATAACTAAAGAATTTTGTCCATCAATAAAAGCTAAGTTTTGACTTACAAACTCCATAAAACTATGCTCAAAAAACCCTGCAATAATAGCAAGTAAAGCCAAAGGACTCATCGCAAGCAAGGCTATTTTACTAGCTTCATGAGGATGCTCTTCATGTCTTTTTGGAGTAAAAAATACAAGCATTAAAAGTCTAAAACTATAAAAAGCTGTCATAAAAGCTGCTATTAAAAGCACTAAGAAAATTCCATGATGATGACTTATAAAAGAAAATCCTAAAATTAAATCTTTAGAGAAAAATCCTGCAAAAGGATAAATTCCTGCCAAAGCCAAAGAGCCTATAAGCATTAAAATAGCACTAAAACGCATACTTTTATAAAGCCCACCCATTTTGCTAATATCAAGCTTATCATTCATCGCATGCATTACATTACCTGCACCTAAGAATAATAAAGATTTAAAAAATGCATGAGTTACTAGATGAAATAAAGCTATAGCATAAGCTCCAAGACCTGCTGCTACAAACATATACCCAAGTTGAGAAAGTGTTGAATAAGCAATAATTCTTTTTAAGTCTTTAGCTACCATAGCCATAGAAGCAGCAAAAAGCGCTACAAAAGCTCCAAGTATAGCGATAAAATACCCTACTTCAGGAACTTGCAAATAAAGCTCTCCTGCGCGAATTACTAAATAAACTCCCGCAGTAACCATAGTCGCAGCATGGATTAGCGCTGAAACTGGTGTAGGTCCTGCCATAGCATCAGCAAGCCAAGTATGGAAAGGAAATTGCGCTGATTTACCCATAGCACCCACAAAAAGCAAAAGCGCTATCAAAATCAAAATCATATCATTTTCATGCCCTAAAGACAAAAGGGTAAAAAACTCATCGTATTTTAAAGAATTGAACTCTATATAAATTAAGAAAATTCCTAAAAGCAAAGCCAAATCTGCAATTCTATTCATGATAAATGCTTCATTAGCAGCAAAGGTGTATTTTTCATTATGATACCAAAAACCTATCAAAAGCCACGAGCAAAGTCCAACGCCTTCCCAACCTATGAAAAGTCCTAAGAAATTATCACTCATAATCAAAAACATCATAGAAAAAACAAAAAGCCCTAAATAGCTAAAATAGCGATTAAACCCTTCATCATGCTCCATATAAAATATACTATACAAATGCACAAAAGTAGCAACTATACTTACTACATTCATCATAATTAAAGTAATAGAGTCTATTTTAAAACCAAAACCAACATCTACTAAAGATATCCAAGTACCAAGTTCAAAATTAAAATGCACCCCATTGCTTAATAAAATAATTGAAGCAAATGCTGAAAAAGCTATAAGCAAAGAAGCTACATAACCTAAAATAATTTTCTTAGCACTAAAAGCAAAAATACCTAAAACAATAGCTGAAACTAAAGGAGAAAAAAGTGCAATTAAAGCTAAATTTTGCATTTTAACTCTCCTTTTTCAGTTAAAGAGCTAAGCTCTAGTGTTCCTGTTTTTCTATACCATAAAACACAAAGTGCTATCCCAACAGCTACTTCACAAGCTGCTACCCCCATTACAAATAAAGCAAAAATTTGACCCTCTATATCTTTATGGGAAGCTCCTGCTGTAACTAAAGCCAAATTAGCAGCGTTTAATAAAATTTCACTTGAAATAAAAAGCATAATTAAATTTTGGCGTTTTATAATACCTATTAGACCAATGATAAACATCAAAATAGCCACAATGTAGTATTTTTCTAACATCATTGCTCATCCTTTTTTATATTTTTTTGAGTAAGTGCTATAGCACAAATTAAAGCTATTAAGAGCAAAATCGCCATAAATTCAAAAGCAAGCATGTATTTTGTAAATAGGGCAAAACCTATTTGCTGGGTTGAATCAAGACCATAAACTTCACTAGTTTCATTTAAGCCAAAGTTATAACCCATAATAATACTAATTAACAAAATAGCACTAAAAATCACAGCAAAAATAAATACTCTTTTACCTTTTAGACTTTCCTTTACTTTTATCGAAGCATCAAAAAACATCATAGCAAAACTATAAAGACCTAAAATGGCCCCACTATAAACGATAATTTGAATTGCTCCAATAAATTCAGCATTAAGTAGAAAATAAAATCCGCTTAAAAAAACCATAGCCGCAGCCAAAGAGCTAATAGCATAAAGTACACTGGTACTTAAAACGCTAATTAGAAAAAATCCCAATACCAAAACACTTAACAAACAAAAAGCTATCGTTTCAAACATTTTCTTCCTTTGGAGCATCTTGCTGTCTTTGCAAATCTATCTCATAATAATTTGGAGTTTTCTTTACTAAATCATCAGCATCTTTTCTTAAACTACCACTTCCTTCAAACACCACTTGATTTTTAAGCTCATCAATAGGAGTTAAAAAATCTTCCTTTTGACCAAAATAAGATCTTTGTTCTGCTGCATTTTCATACTCTTTACCATGTACAATGGCAAGTTCAGGACAAACATCAGCACAAAAACCACAATAAATACAACGCCCTAAATTGATACTATAATTTTCAACCTTTTTACGTCCATCTTCGCTTAAACTTGTTTCCATTCTTATGCAATTACTAATACAAATTTTTTCGCACAAGCCACAACCAATACAACATTCATTTTCACTTTCAATAAAACGCATCAAACGATGTACCGCACGGTAGCGATTATCTAAAGCAACTTTTTCCATAGGATATTTAATCGTTGCACTATTGTTCTTTTTAAACATTTCTCTTAATACGACAAATAAACCTACAAAAAGTTCTGTATTCAAAGAACGCTTGATTACTTGTATGAATTTTTCATAAGCATTTTGAGGATTTTTACGCTCAAAATCTACTTTAAAATAACCTTTTTTCATTGTTTTTCCTATATCACAAGTACTAAAGCACTAATTAATAAATTTAAAACCGCTAAAGGAATTAAAATCAAATAACACATTCTCATTACTTGATCAGGACGCAGTTGCGGAAAAGCCCCTCTAGCCCAAAAATACCAAAAGAACACAAAAGAAACTTTCAAAAGCATCATAATAGCCCCTGGTATAATCCAAAAATCATTAAATCCACCCAAAAATAAAAGCGATATCATAATCGCTCCAGTGATCATGGCTGTATATTCTCCGATAAAAAACATACCCCATCTAAGCCCACTATATTCAGTGCCATAACCTGAAACAAGTTCAGTTTCGTTTTCGCTTAAACAAAGTGGAGTTCTATTAGTTTCTATAAAAATGGCTATTACAAATAAAATAAAAGCTAAAGGCTGTTTAAAAATAAGCCAAGAAAGTATGCCTTCACTTTGATAATTATTAATATCTACTAAAGATAAAGAACCAACAAGCATTACAACACATACCAAAGAAAGTCCTGCAACACTCTCATAAGAGATAATAGAAACAAGTCCTCTTGCCCCACCTAACAATGACCATTTATTATTACTAGCCAAGCCTCCTAAAAAAATCGCATAAAAACTAACCCCGCCCATACCTATGACAAATAATAAGGCCACATTAATATCAGCGATAATAGGACGAATCACTCTACCAAATAAAGTAAATTCAGGAAAAATAGGTATAGCTGCAATTGCCACAAAAGCACAAATTGCTGCAATCAATGGAGCGATTAAAAACACCACTTTTTGAGCATAAGTTGGCACTATATCTTCTTTAGTAAAAAGCTTAATCATATCAGCAACTACTTGAAGCAATCCAAAAGGACCTACCATATCAGGCCCTAAACGACGATGAAATAAAGCCAAAGCCTTTCTTTCAAGATAAGTTGCCAAGCCTGCTAAAGTAGCAAAAATAGCTATAACAAGTATGCATTTGATAATTGTTTCTATAATAAAAAAAGTAATATCGCTCATATTTTAGCTCCTGCTTTTTCAAGCCAAACTTTTGCATATCGAGTATTATCAAATAAAGATTTATAATCAATCTTACTATCATAATCCCCCAAATACGCGCCATTTTCTAAAGATTCATCGCATTTTACACTTATAGCAATTTGAGTTTTTTCATTTTTTAAAATAACACTATCATCTTGGTTTAAATCAAATTTTTGCATTAAATCAGACGATAAAAATAAAGCTCCAACCTCATTAAAAGCCCTATTACTAAGCTTTGAAAACTGATGAATGCTATTTGCATGATATAAAGTCAAATTTCCTTCATTTTGCTCTTTAATTTCTTGAACGCTTAATGTTTTTTCAAACTCAAAATGGGAAAAATCAAGCTCATAACCTCTATGATTTACCCCACCATTATCATAATGATTTTCTAACTCGTCAAAATCAATTGCCTTAAAGCCTTTATTTTGTGGTAAAAATTTAGTATAGTTGATCGTAAATTCCTCATCAAAATCTAAAGCATTTGCTAAATCATTTAAAAAATAACCTTTAAATTCTAAAGCTGCATTTGTAGGAACTAATCTTTTGTCATAATTTACAAAGCTACCTTCTTGTTGATTTAAACTAGAACTTGCAAGATCAAAATGCCCATCATAAGAAAAAGTAAAATCGCCTTTTTCGTTATAACCTAGTGTTTTTCCCGCTTGAAAATCTTGACTTAAATCACAAATCAAACTCACGCCTAAAGTATTGGTGCAAGTTGGATTTAAAAAGACTTTAAAATCAGTATATTTTTGCACCAAAGCACAAAGTTTTGCTAGCTTTACACTTTGCTCATCATAGTAAAAATCACTTCCTATAATAAGTGTAAATTTTTGCTTTTTTGCGAGCAAAGTTTCTAAAATATCCTCATCTATACCAAGATTTTTCGCATAATTTGATCTTTGCACCTCTATGATTTTTTTAATTTTTTTAGGCACAAGTTTTTTAACTTCTTCTATAATAGTTGCACCATTTTCATTTTGCTTTTCTATCTTTTCAATAACTTCTTCATTAATAGTTTCTTCTATTTCTTTAGTGCCTTGATAATACGCATTTTCTAATGTATTTTTAAAATCTTGTGGAAGCTCTTTGGCAAATTTTTGCAAGATAAATAATAAAATACTTTCATTATCTTTAATATCATGATTAATCTGCAAGAAATTTTTAGAATATTTATCCACACCTTTATCTTTTATAGGGTGAAAATATAGCCCTGCACCTTTATTCATCACTAAAGCGTTATTAACTTTATATCCTAGCGTTGGCGCATCATAGCGTAAAAATGAACCTACGATGATTAAAAAATCACTTTGAGTGATATCGTCTGTATTTGCATTATACATTGCATTTGCATTTTGATAAAAACAAGCTAGGAAATCTTGGAATTTTTTAGCTTCATGGTTTATAAGATTAAGATTAAATTTTTTACTTAAATTTTGCAAGATTAAAGCTTCTTCGTTAGTAATAAAACTATTAAATAAAATATTTTTTATTTCATCATTTTTTATCATATTTACTAATTTTTGAAAGGTTTTTTCATCTTTATCTTGAACTTCATTTTGGGTATTAAAACCATATCTTGCAGCTTTATTTAGCGTAGCAAAAGCAAAGTCATTGCTCACTCTATAAATTTTTTCTTTTTGATTATTAATACTAGTTTGTTTAATATCATAATACATCAACTCACAATCACTAGAATGGGGATTACTAGCTGGAATTTTCTTTAATTCCCAAGCATTAGATGTATATTGAAAAGCCGAACCCACCAAAGCTCCCGTTGGGCACACACTTGTACATTCTCCACAAAAAGAACAATCAAGCATATCACCGCTACTTGGCGCAATTAAACTCTTTTGAAATTTAGTCCAAATCGCTAGCGCGTCTTTACTCATACTCTCTTTAAAACTTGCATCGGGCGCGTTTGCTCCTCTTGGAGTAGTTTTTAAAGCACTTTCACCTATTTTATCTTTACAAACTGTGATACATCTTTCACACACTATACATAAAGCTGGATCATAATTAATCTCGCCCCATTTTTTATGCTCTTTATGGGTATCTTTAATCCAATAATTTTGCACATTTACTCTTGCTTTGTGTGTAAAGTTTTGAAGCTCACATTCGCCAGATTTATCACATACTCCACATTGTAAAGGGTGGTTGATACAATATGCTTGCATGATAGCATTACGCTCATCCCATAAATTTGACAAATCACTCTCTACTACCATACCTTCTTTAACTTTAGTATTACAAGAATAAACCTTTTTACCATCAGCTTCTACCATACACATACGACATGCAAGTGTTGGAGAACAACCATTTAAATAACAAATTGCAGGAATGAAAATATCATTTTTTCTTGCGACATTTAAGATATACTCACCCTCATTTGCCTCACATTCTATACCATTAATGATAACTTTCATTTTATAACCTTAACTTGAGCTTTTGAAAAAGCAAAATCAGTGCTTTCATAATTAAACAAAGCCACCGTGCCTTTTAAATCATGATTGATTTTTACTATAGTTGTAAATTCTTGAGTGTTTATTTTTAAGTTAATTTTATCCTCATCCTTAACCTTAGCAATCAAAGCAAAAGAAGAAGAACAATGCAAATTTTTGTCCCTTAAAGGTGTTTGCATGATGATAGTTCCATCAAAATTATCAAGTTCTAAAAGTTCACTAAAAGAATTTTGTATTGATAAATTTTCTTCATTTTCATTAGAGCAAATTAGCAAAAGATTAAATTTATGACAAAGTTTTTCTAAAAAATACTTAATATTTTCAAAATCTTTATGTTGGTATAAATTTTCATCAAAAATAATACATTTTGCTTCTTTTAAAAACTCCAAAATCTCTAAAGCTTCTTCTTCACCAAAGCAAGATTCAGCACTTAAATAACCCTCATCAAGCTCGTTAAATTCAGCCTCTAAACTCATCTTGCAAAGCAAAGCAAGCACGAAAGGTACACTTGCGATCTCACATTTATAAAAGCTTGCTTTTAAATTTTTATCTTCTAAACAGGAAATATTGTAATTTTTACTTTTGTTAAGCTTAGCGCAAAGCGAAGGATTTTTTAAAGAAAGTAAATCCACAAAACACAAAGCATTTAAACCTTCTTGATATTTTGCTAATTTCATTGTCCTACCTTTTTAAAAACTATAGTCCAATCAACTTGATTAAATTTTAAAGAATTTAAAAGTTCACAATTTTGCTCTTTTATGAAAGCAAAACTTTTTTCTACATTAGAAAAATCTCCTATTTCAAACAAAACCACTAAAACTTCACCCATATAAGCATTTTGAATGATTTGCTCTAAATCCTTAAACAAATCTTGACTTTTTCTTAAATCCACGCGTCTCATCGGTCTATCTCACCTAAAACTATATTAATACTTCCTAAAATCGCCACCGCATCAGCCAAATATGATCCAACAAGCATTTCTTCTAAAAACGCACAGTGAAAAAAACTTGGGGTTCTAGCTCTTAATCTATATGGCCTACCGCTACCATCTGAGTGAATAAAAAACCCAAGTTCGCCTTTTGGACTTTCAGTTGGCACATACACCTCTCCTTTTGGTGGTTTTAAGCCTTGAGTTACTAGAACAAAATGTTGCATAAGCGAATAATTTTGTGTCATAATTTGCTCTTTTGAAGCACTTACATACTCAGGATGATTGCATAAAATTTCAGGTGGAGTATCTTGATAAAGCTTAGCACATTGAACTAGAATTTTCAAACTCTCTCTAAATTCTTGCATATAAACTTTATATCTTGCATAAGAATCACCCATTTTAGCCACAGGCACGCCAAAATCTACCTCATCATAGAGCAAATAAGGCTCTTCTTTTCTAACATCATAAGCAATCCCGCTTCCTCTTAGCATAACCCCGCTACAACCCCAACTTAGCGCTTGTTCTTTGCTTACCACTCCTACATTTTCAGTTCTTGCACGCCAAATTCTATTATCATCAAGCAAGGCTTCATAATCTTTTATATCATTTGGAAATTTATTGCAAAATGCTAAAAGTTCATCTAAAAAACCTTCAGGTAAATCAAGCATTACCCCGCCTATTCTCATAGATGAATGTGTAAGTCTTGCCCCACAATATTTTTCTATTAAATCAAGCACATATTCACGCTCTCTAAAGCAATATAAAAATACTGTCATCGCACCAATATCAAGCGCATGTGTAGCAAGCCATAACAAATGCGAAGCAATGCGGTTTAACTCAAGCAAAATCATCCTTATCACACTTGCTCTGCGTGGAATCTCTAAGCCACAAAGTTTTTCCACAGCAGCTACATAGGCATAATTATTTGCACTAGCTGCGATATAATCCATTCTATCAGTAGTTGGGATAAACTCTTGATAAATCATATTTTCAGCCATTTTTTCCATACCACGATGCATATAGCCTATACAAGGAGCAGCCTTGGTGATTTCTTCTCCATCAAGTTCTAAAATAAGGCGTAAATTTCCATGAGCGCTAGGGTGTTGGGGACCAAGATTTACTATCATAGTACCATCTTCACGCTCAAAGCTTATATTTTCATAATAAGGTTTTAATTTAGTAGAAATTTGCATTTTATCTTCTCTTATCTAAAATTTTTACTTGCGTTCTTTTGGCTTTTTTCACAAAAGGCACACCACCTTCTTCTTGATATTCTTGTAGATATTTATCTTCTCTTGGGGCTTCGCCTTTACCAACCTCATGATAAATTCTGCTAAAGTTTAGCGTGTCTTTTTCATCTACAAAACCTGGATCTCTATTTTCCTCACCTACAACCTCGCGGTATTCTTTTCCAAAAATTTTATCTATCTCATACCATTTAGCAAATTCATCACCATGCAAAGGATAGCTTTTTAAAAAAGGATGTCCATACCAATCATCAGGCATTAAAAGTCTTTTTAAATTCAGATGATTGATAATGAAAATTCCAAACATATCATATATTTCTCTCTCACACCAATTAGCACCCTTAAAAACACTCATAACACTTTGAAGTCTTTCTTTTAAATCAACGAAAGTCTTTACTCTCACTCTTAAATTTTTCTCCATATTTAAAAGCTGATAATATACTTCAAAACCTTGTTTTTGAGCGACAAAATCAATCGCACTTGCATCAGTAAAACAACTATAACCTAAATTTTTAAGCTTGCTAAGAATAGCAACATTATCATCTTTGTTTATCTCAATCACCCAAAAATCAAGCTCTATAAAAGAATTTTTTAACTCAAATTCTTGGCTTAAGATTTGATGATCACTCTCAAAAGCACTACTCTCTGTACTTAGTTTTTTAGTTGCAGGTGCATGGTAAAATCTATCTTCATAATAATTTTTTAGCTGAGCATTATTCTTATCGCTATATTTTCTCATCATATAAGCCTTTTTGGAGCTATTTTTCTGCTTGCTTTTTCTTTACGAATTCTTTTTTGTAAAATCATCAAAGCAAATTGAAAAGTTTCAGGGCGTGGGGCACAACCTGGCACATAAATATCAACAGGAATGATTCTATCTACCCCTTGAACAGTAGAATAGGTATTAAACATACCACCAGTATTTGCACAAGAACCCATAGAAATAACCCATTTAGGATCAGGCATTTGATCATAAAGTCTTCTTGTAAATTCGGCGTGTTTTTTGCTTAAAGTACCCGCTATAATCATTACCTCAGATTGTCTTGGACTTGCTCTAAAAATAGTTCCAAATCTATCAAAATCATATCTTGCACCACCTGCTGCCATCATTTCAATAGCACAACAAGCAAGCCCATAAGATAGCGCCCATAAAGAATTACTCCTACCCCATTGCACTAACTTATCAACCGTAGTTAAAACAACTGGCGCATTGCTCATTTTTTGATACTCTGCCATGCGAATGCTCCTTTTTTATAAGCGTATAAAAAACCTATTGCAAGCAATAAAATAAAAACAAACACTTCCACTAAGGCAAATAAAGATAAGCCGTATTTTGAAAGCTCTGCGGTTAAATCTTTAAAAATCACCGCCCAAGGAAATAAAAACACCACTTCAATATCAAGCAAAATAAAAATCAAAGCAAAAACAAAAAATTGAGAATTGATTTTATTTGCTTGCTTAGAAGCCATAGGCCCACATTCATAAATTCCAAGTCCGAGTTTTTTTCTATTATGAGAGGCGAGTTTGGAGCCTATTTTAGAAGAAATATACACCAAAGTAAAAAATATAACACTTGCAATAACAAGCATTGCAAAGATGCCAAAGTATTGATGCTCTATAGTTGCGTGCGTCATAATAAACCTTTTATTCAAGCATAATTAAAATTTATTTTACTTTAACTTAGCTATATAAAAACTTATTATCAAAAAAATAAATTTTATGATATTTCAAAATGAAACAATTTTTATCTTTATTATAAAAACACTTTTTTATGGCATATATCTTGCAAGATTTTTTCTTGATGAGAAATAAATATATAAGTAATATCGTGTGTTTTTTGAAAAGCATACAAGTAGTTTAAAATTTTATAAGCAGTCACTACATCAAGCGCTGCTGTGATTTCATCTAAAATAAGCAATTTTGGCTTTAAAAGCAAAGCTCTAATCAAACCTAATCTTTGACTTTGACCACCACTTAGCTTAGAGGGTTTTAAATTTAAAATATCTTTTTCAAGCTCAAAAGCATCAAAAAGCTTAAAAAGCTCTTCAAAATCGGGCTTAAGTTTAAAATTTTCATACACATCAAGTAAAAGTCTTTTAGTGCTTTTGTAAGGATTTAAAGCCAGCTTTTGATCTTGGAAAATATATTGAATTTTTTGGCGTAATTTTCTTTGAGCGTTAAAATCTAAATTTAATATACTTTCATTTTCAAACAAAACTTCTCCAGTATTTGCGCGTTCAAGCATGCAAAGAATTTTAGCTAGAGTGCTTTTGCCACTACCACTTTCCCCACAAAGCAATAAATTTTCATTTTGATTTAAAACAAAACTCACATCTTTAAAAACAAAAATTTTTTCTTCTTTTAAATACCAGTGTTTTTTAAATTTATAAGATTTGCTTAAATTTTTAACTTCTAAAAACATTTTCATTCTCAAAATAATTTAACAATTCTTTGGCAAAAATACCTTTTGGATTGCTTAAAAACTCTTTCATAGGCATTTGATAGAGCAAAGTTTTATCTTCTATGATGGCCACCTCATCGCAAAGCTCTTTAGCTAAATTTATATCATGCGTGATGAAAATAAGATTTTTAAATTGTGCTTTTAACTCTTTTAAAATAGTGATGATTTTTTCTTCATTAGTCTTATCAAGTGAGCTTGTAATCTCATCACACAATAAATACTTAGCCTCGCTTAACAAAGCTAGCGCTATTTGAACACGTCTTGCCATACCACCACTTAACTGATATATAAAAGAATGCCACAAAAGATCATGATTTTTAAGCCCCAAGCACTCAAAATAATAAAAGGCCCTTTCTTTAATCTCTTTTGTGCTTAAACTCGTATGAGTTTTTAAAACTATATTAAAATAACTCCCTATATCAACAAGAGGATAAAAACTCCCATAAACATCTTGAAAAAGTAAATTTACCTTAGCTCTTAAGGCATTTAGCTCATTTGATTTTAAATTTAAAATATCTTTTTGATCTATCCGAAATTTTTGTGCATTAAGCTTATAGTGTTTATCAAAAAGCTTAATCATACTTTTTAAAAGCAAGCTTTTTCCCGCTCCACTTTTACCCATGATAGCCAAAGCTTTACCATCTTCTAAATTAAGATTTACATCCTTTAGTAAGATTTTATCTTTAAAGCTAAGGTTAAGATTTGAAATTTCTATCATGCTTTAATCTCTTCTTGCAAATCATTACCCAAAGCAAGCAAAGGCAAGATAAGCATAAGTATAAATGCTACTGGAAAAACTATCATCCACCAAAACCCTAAAAACACAGCCTTACTTGCTTCATTTAGCATATTTCCTAAACTTGGAGTCCAAAGCTCTACACCCAAGCCAAAAAAACTCAAAGTGGCTTCACTTGTAATAGCATGAGCAATATTTAAAACAAAAAGCACAAAAAGCAAATTCCAACAAGCAGGCAAAAGCTCACTAAATAAAGCTTTTATCTTACTAGATCCTAAAATGATAGCATTTTGATAAAACTCAAGTTTTTGAAATTTATTCAGCTGAGTATCAAGCACCTTTGCCACAAAAGCAAAATGCCCCAAAGCGATAATAAAAATCATACTCCACAAAGATCCTGCCAAAAAGCTTTGAAAAAACATAATCACAAGCAAAGAAGGTAGTACCAAAAGCATATCAAGCACTCTAGCAAAAAAAGCATAAGCAAAAAATCTTGTTAAAAACACATAAACACAAGCAAAAAGCACACTAAAAAATGCTGCCATTACCCCTACAAACAAAGAAACACGCAAGGCATATAAAATACGCGTAAAAACATCTCTGCCAAGTAAATCTGTGCCAAAAATATGACTTAAATTTGGGGCTATTTTAGCCTTACTTAAATCCACTAAATTAGGATCATAAGAGCTTATTAAAGGTGCAAAAAGTGCTAAAACAAAACTTAGCAAAATCATCATCACACAAAACTTACGCATTAGCAAACCTTGGATTAATCATCTTGCAAATTATTTCTACGATCAAATTTACAAGCACCACCACTAAAATGCTAAAAATTACCACAGCTAGCACCACAGGATAATCTTTAAACAATATGCTTTTAATTACCAAATTTCCCACGCCCTCATAAGAAAACACACTTTCTACTATATAAGTTCCCATTAAAAAACTCACAAAAGAAGCAGCAAAATACGCAAGTATAGAACCAAAAGCATCTTTTAACACAAAGTGCAAATAAATTCTTGTTTTGCTAAGTCCTCTTGCAAAAGCACTTTCTATAAAGCTTTGATTTAAACTATCAATCAAACTTGTCCTTATAAAACGCACAAAAACAGCTAAATGCGAAAGCACCAAAGCACATACTGGTAAAAACAAATGCCACAAACGATTAAACACATCATCTTCAAAGCCAATATCTGCAATAGCCGAACTTGGAAAAAGCTTAAAAAATACAGCAAAAACCAAAATAAGCATTAGCGATAAAGAAAAAGCAGGCAATGCAAAAAAACTCATCGTTAAAAAAGTAATAAATTTATCCAAAAAACTATCTTTATAAAGAACACAAAAAAGTGCCAAAACCAAAGATAACACAAAAAGCACCAAAAAAGCTAAACTCCCTAGTATGATGGTATAAGGAAGTTTTTCTTTTAAAATTTCACTAACCTTTTCTCCGCTAATTAAAGAGTAGGAAAAGTCGCCTTTCATGGCATTAAAAAGCCAATTTTCATACTGCTCTAACAAGGGCTTGTCTAAATTTAAATTACGCTCGATTTCTTCTTTTATTTTAAGGCTAGTTCCTTGAGGCACACTAGCAAAAACCACACTTCCTTTAGCATGATAAATCATCACAAAACATAAAAAACTTGCAAAAATCATCAAAAAAAACGCCCACAAGAGGCGTTTAAAAATGAGTTTTAACACTAATTTTTGCTCCACTCATAAGCATTCCAAGTAAAACCCACCCCATGATGACCCAAAATATGAGGTTTTATACCTTGGATATTTTTAGCAAAAACTAAAGGATAATCAATATAAGCTATAAATAAAAACGCAGGATCTTTATATAAAGCATCAATAAATTCTTTATAGTGTTTTTTTCTTTCATTTACATCAAGTGAATTTCTAGCCTTTGTTAAAGCCTCATCAACTTTAGCATTTTGATAATGACCAAAATTCCATCCACTTGAGTTTAAAGCGCTATCTTGAGAGCTTGCAAAAACTCTAAAGGTATGAAAATCAGGATCATAAGGACTACCCCAACCCACTAAAAAGCTATCAATTTTCGTATAGTCAAAACTTCCACTTGGCTTAGCTACCGCTTTAGCTTTTATACCAAGCTTTAAAAACTCACTTTGTAAGATATTTACCAAAGCTACTCTTAGCGGATCTTCACTCATAGCATACATTTCAAAGCTAAATTCTTTGCCATTTTTTTCTAAAATTCCGTTCTTGTTTTTCACAAAGCCCGCTTTTGCTAAAAGCTCATTTGCTTTTTTTACATCATAAGCATAACTTGCAAATTCTTTAGGATTTGCCCATGATTTTTCTAAAGGATGATTTGCTACCTTTCCAAAAGAATGCAAAAGTGAATTTATAATAGCTTGTTTATCAATAGCATAATTTAGTGCTAAACGCACATTTTGATCTTTTAAAAACTCATGATCAAGATTAAACATCAAAGCACGATAATCAGCCGAAGGCTCTATAAGCATTTTAAAGTTTTTATCATTTTCAAAATTTGAAGCTAGAGCAAAATCAACCAAAGCCACATCAATAGAACCATTTTTAAGCTCGATTGCGCTAATGCTTGGATCTTTAATGTGTTTTAGTATGAGTTTTGGTGTTTTTACCTTAGCTAAATGATAATTTTCATTTGCCTCTAAGATCATGTATTGACCTTTTTTCCATTGTTTTAGCTTATATGATCCTGTTCCTATAGGCATTTGATTAAATTTAGTAGTGTTTAAATTTTCTTTTTCAAGTAAATGTTTTGGTAAAATCCCTACACTTAAAGCGTCTAAAAATGCAGGAAAAGGCTTTGAAAGTGTGATAGACAAATGATAATCATCGATGATTTTTACTTCTTTAACTGCGTCAAAATTTACTTTTGAAGGCGAATTTAACCTCTCATCTTTTAAAGCGTTTATACTAAATTCCACATCTTTAGCACTAAATTTAGTCCCATCATGCCATAATACATCATCTCTTAAAGTAAATTCATAAACAAGCCCATCCTTGCTAACTTTCCAAGAGCTAGCAAGATCAGGCGCTAATTTCATATTCTCATCAAAGCGTGTAAGTCCTGAAAACACAAGAGCAATTGCCACATCATGATCTTCACTAAAAAGCGGATTTATACGCTCTGGCTCATTTTCCACTGCTATAACGATCGTATCTTTTGGCGTGGTAGCAAAAAGATTTAAAGCACAAAAAAGCATGATAAAAAATCTCAACATAAAAGGCCTTTCTTATAAAATAAAGTGAAATTATAACGCTTTTTAATCATAAGCTTTGGTAAAAATTTCATTTTTATCATCAAATAAAAGTTGCAAATACCTCTCATACTGCTTTAATATATCTACGATGATTTCTTGCTCGTTTAAATACTCTATATTATAACCATTACGCGAATCAGCAAAGAAAGTTTGTGGCTCAAAAATAAATTCTTTAGAATAAGTTGGCATAAATTTATCATCGATTATGCTTTGGCTTGCTTGTTTTTTTACTACTTGCACTCCATAGATAAAATCTTTTGCAAATTCTTTTTTTATAATCAAACTTATACTTGATTTTTCTTGAACAATTTGTGTTTTTAAGCCGTAATTTTTTAGACTTTGGCTGAGTGATTCCATAGCATTTTTGACTT
The DNA here is from genome assembly GCF_025772385.1 of Campylobacter sp. FU_520. Lineage (NCBI taxonomy): Bacteria > Pseudomonadati > Campylobacterota > Epsilonproteobacteria > Campylobacterales > Campylobacteraceae > Campylobacter > Campylobacter sp. FU_520. Next base: position 87,013 of record NZ_JAKMRZ010000006.1, read on the forward strand.
TGGTGTTTAAGAAATTTTGTATGTCTTGTTCTTTGCTTTGTTTTAAAATTCTAGCTAGTCTTTCTTGCCAAAATTCCCCTGAAAAATACACACTACTTTGACTAAGCTTAGTTAAAGAATAATTTACATCTACGATTAAACCTTTAAGCAGTGAAAAACACATCAAACAAAGCAAAAAGGCAAAAGGTAAAGCCACTATCATAGTGATACTTAAAATCGCTCCCAAACCACCTGAATACAGCAAAGAAGTGGCCAAAAGTGCAAGCACAAAACCCCAAAGGATATTTTGCCATTTGTATGGCTCATGAGCCCCACCACTACTTAAAGAATTTAACACAAATATCCCACTATCTGCTGAAGTGATAAAAAACAAAGCTAAAACCAAAAGTGCAAGCAAAGAGCTAAAATAAGAAAAAGAAAAATTTTGTAAAAAATAAAAAAGCAAACTTTCAGGTGCTGAAGTAAAAGGACTTAAAATATCATTGAAATTTAAAGCACTATTGCCAAAAATGCTAAACCAAAGTATATTAAAACTAGTAGGCACCACAAGCACACCAAAGATAAATTCTCTTATCGTTCTACCACGAGAAATTTTAGCAATGAAAAAGCCCACAAAAGGCGCCCAACTAAGCCACCAAGCCCAATAATAAATAGTCCAGTTATTAAACCACTCTATATGTTCTTTTTCATAATAATAAGTCTTAAAACTCAAAGAAATTAAATTTTGCAAATAATTGCCAATATTAGAGCTAAATTGCGAAAGAATTTGAATGGTGTTGGTTGAAAAAAGCACAAAAAGCATTAAACACACTGCAAAAACCAAATTTGCCTCGCTTAAAATTTTTAAGCCCTTTGTCAAACCACTAATCGATGAAAGCGTAGCTAAAGAAATGATGATGATTATAATCACGCTTTGTTCTAAAAAGCTTTGTTCGTTTAAAATGCCTAAATTTAAAAAGCCAGCATTAAGCTGAGAAGCACTATAACCAAGCGTAGTGCTAATACCAAAAACCGTGACAATCAAAGCTAGCATATCGACTAAATTTCCCCAAAAACCATAAATTTTGTCTTTAAGCAAAGGGTAAAAAGCGCTACGCAAACTAAGAGGCATTTTATATCTAAAACCAAAATACGCCATAGCCAAAGCACACACCCCATAAATAGCCCATGGGTGAATTCCCCAGTGAAAGATAGTATGTAGCATAGCTTCTTCATCGCTTGTTTGTAAGGCTTTTTTATGTATAAGAGGTTCAGCCACACCAAAATACATAAGCCCCACGCCCATACCCGTAGCAAAAAGCATAGCAAGCCAAGAAGTGAATTTAAAATGAGGTTTTTCATCATCATCACCGAGCTTGATATCGCCAAATTTTGAAAGAGCAAGTGCTAGCATAAAACACACAAAAAAACTCACGCTTAATATATAAAACCATGAAAAATTTGCAAAAATCCCGCTTTTGATATGATTGATAAAATCATTTGTAAGCTTAGGTAAGAAAATACAACTAAGACTTAAGATGATTATGATACTAATGCTTGGGATAAAAACTGATTTTTTAAAACTTGTCTTTAGCATGGTACTCCTTTTTTTGGATAATTTTCATTATACCATAAGCTAAAAACGAGCAAAATTTAAAAACCAAAAAAACAAAAAAGGCTTTAAGCCTTTTGATTTAGCTTGGTACTATGGAATTTTTTCGTGCGGTTTTTTGGAGTGAGAATATCACTAAAGCTACAAGTATAAAATACACTACCGATAAACTAAGCAGTAAAGGATAAGTAGCATTAGTGTCTTTTTCTAAAAAGCTTCCAAACACAGGAAGCATTAAACTAGGTTTTGCAAGTAGTGCAAAAATGCAAACTATATAAGAAACACCAATGATAATTTTTCTTATAATTTCTTGCTTATCATCAAGTAAAATAAATTTCAAAGCAAAAAATACAAAAAGACTTATAATAGCAATATGTGTATACAAAGCTACAAAATCTAAAAAATTAAAAATCACATAAAAAAAGCTACCGAAAATATATAAATTAGTAAAAATATTGAAAGAAAGTATCGGTAAAACTATAAATAATAAAATCAATATATAAACAAAATTGTTTTTTATAAATTCATCTAGCTTGCCACTTTCTTTGTTTATATTTAAACCAAAAATATTATAAGTCGTTTTATTATGTTCTTTAAAAATATAACTTTCGTTAGTATCTACTTGAACAATGTGATATTTTGCATTATTTTCTATACTAGGTTGTTTAAATTTATCAAGTGCAAAAGAAAAAATGCTAAAAAGCATAATGACGATAAGTAGATTATGAAATACCTTTAGCAAATCTGTATGATGATCACAAAGTTTACGATAAAAGAAAAGTTGATATTTATCCACCACATCTTTGGAGGTTTTATCTTGTTTATCTTCTAACTCTATCTCTTTACAATAAAGCTCGTATTTATGAAAATTTGAAGCTTCTAAAAGATTGTTATCTTTTATCAATGCATTTTTAAAAACCCTAAAAGAATCTCTAAAAAAATTTGTAAATTTATCCGAAGAACCTTTGTCTTGTTCTTCTATATCTTTAAGAAATTTTTCGTATTCCTCTTTTGTTTGTATTTTTAAATCATCAAAAGTAAGATTTAAATTTAAATTTACGGTATTTAAATTTCCTTTGAAAATAACCTGATAAAAATTTGGAATTTTATAAAATGTTACACCAATAAAACTCACTGTTTTTTCAAATTCGCCATCTGCAAATTCAGCACATTCGTAAAAAACAGAATTTTCAAAAAAAACACTTTCATTAAAGCATACCAATGTAAAATACAGTCCTAATTTCTTATAATCTTCATCAATTTCACTGTTATCTTTATTTCCAAATTTAGAATTCAAGAAAAAGCATTTATTTTTAAATTCACTATCAAATATATAAGTTTTTTTTACAGAACAATCATTCATCCAAAAATACTTTTTGAACTTACTGGAAACTATACGCAAATATTTTATTTCAGTTTTTTCTTTAAAATCAATCTCTTCTGAAAAAGTGCTATTTTTTACAC
>NZ_JAKMRZ010000007.1:0-87161 GCF_025772385.1 Campylobacter sp. FU_520
TAAAATCAAAAACTTTTATAAATAAATTTAAAATCATAAAAGCTATACAAATGCTTGATGAGGTGCAATTTTCTAAAAATTATACAAAAGATTTTGATTATAAAATTTCAAGGCATTTTGATTATTATGAAAATATACTTTCTTGGTGTAAGATATTTTTACAAAATAAAACTTTTACTCCATATGAAGGCAAAAATGAAGCTTTTGCTTTGCTTTTTCCTATGGAGAAAATTTTTGAAGATTATGTAGCTTATATGCTTAAATTTGCAAATCCAAATAAAAATATCAAAACTCAAAGTAGCGGAAAATATCTAGCAAATAAAAATGGTGAAAAATGTTTTATGTTAAAGCCTGATTTGTATATAGAAAATGAAATGATTTTAGATACAAAATGGAAAATTCCTGACAAAAATAGCGAAGATAAAAAGCATGGTATATCACAAAGTGATTTGTATCAAATGTTTGCTTATGCTTGTAAATTTAAAATAAATGATATAAAGCTTATTTATCCACTTTGTGAAAGAACAAGCAAGCTAAAAGATAAAATAAAAGAATTAGAATTTAATGCAAGTAAGCATTTGTGGTTTGAAAATGAAAAGCATTATTTTAAAGATGATATAAAAGTGCAAATACTTTTTGTGCCTTTGCCTTTTTAGGAGTAACATGAATCACGAATTTTATATGAATTTAGCCATAGATGAAGCTTGGAAATATCAGCTTTTAACCTACCCTAATCCAGCCGTAGGCTGTGTGATCTTAGATAAAAATGGCAAAATCTTAAGCATAGAAGCACACAAAGAAGCAGGTAAGGCTCATGCAGAGCTTGAAGCAGTGAGTAAAGCCTTAAAAGTGCTTAATCCAAATTTAGATTTACCACAAAATGCAAACGATTTGCATGAGTTTATTTGTCAAAATCATCAGGGGTTGCTAAAAGGCGCTAGTGCTTATGTGAGTTTAGAACCTTGCAATCACCAGGGTAAAACCCCACCTTGTGCAAAGCTTTTTAGCACGCTTGGTTTTAGCGAAGTTTTTATCGCCACTAAAGATGAGCATAAGCTCGCAAGCGGTGGGGCAGAGTTTTTAAAAAATCAAGGCATAAAAGTTCACATGGGAATTTGCGAGAAAAGAGCCAAAGAGCTTTTAAAGCCTTTTTTAAAATGGCAAAAATCAAGCTTTAAATTTTTTAAACTAGCCCTTTCTTTAAACGGCTCTGCTTATGGTAAAATCGTAAGTTCTAAAGCAAGTAGAACCTATGCTCACACATTACGCTCAAAGCTTGATTTACTTGTAGTGGGCGGAGAAACTATAAGACATGATAGGCCTATTTTAGATGCAAGGTTAGTTCAAGCTAAAGCACCAAATTTATGCATACTAAGCCATCAAAATTTAGAAAGTTTTGATCCAAACATTCCTTTATTTAGCGTACCTAAAAGAGAAATTTTTACAAACATTCCTAGTGAGGCTAAATTTATCATGTATGAGGGTGGGGAGAATTTTTTAAAAGCCTTTAAAGATGAGCTAGATATGCTTTTGATTTTTTCAAGCTCAATTTTAAATACCTTTGAAAATGTTAAGTTAGATTTAAAGCTAAAGCCTTTATATAAAGGCTTTTTAGAAAATGATACTTATGGATTTTATGAGATTATTAAATCTTAATAAATTTTTTGTGAGCTTACTTGTGTGAAAAATCGTGCTAAAGTGTTAGCGAAAAAGCTAGCACTTTGCTCTTCTAATCGTTTTAAAAACTTATCTATAGCATCTTCTTTTTGCCAGATAGGGTTTTGCACTTTGGCTAGTTTTTCTACTTCTTTTTTGGCTTGCTCATAATTGCCTATTTTATCAATGAGTTTTAATTTTAAAGCCTCATTTGCTAAAAACACTTTCGCATCAGCCCATGAGTTTGTTTGATTTAAGTCTAATTTGCGATTTTTAGCGACAAATTGCGTGAAAAGCTCATAGCTTTGATTGGCTAAATTTTGCAAAAAGTCTTTTTCATCTTCACTCCATTTACGCATGAAAGTTCCTGCTTCTTTGTAATTTCCTGCTTTGATAGTTTGCTCATTTATACCAAGTTTTTGTGCAAGATTGCTTACTTCAAAGCCTTGCATGATTACCCCAATAGATCCTACAAAGCTAGCAGGATTAGCGATGATCATATCAGCTCCTACTGCACTTAAGTAGCTTCCACTTGCTATAGTTCCACCTGCATACACTACCACAGGCTTTTTAGCTTTAAGATCTTGTATAGCTAAAGCTATTTCCATACTTGGTGCAAAAGCTCCACCAGGGCTATCTACAAAAAGCAAAACCCCTTTTATAGCTTTATCATCTTTGACTTTGTAAATTTGTTCTAAAAGATTACTCGCATCGCTAATTTCACCTTTAAGATTAATTTGTGCTAAGTTTGCATTAGAAAGTTTAGCATTATCTCCGCTTGGAGCAAGGATCAAAAATACGATAAACAAAAACACAAAGGTTTTAAAATAAGTGTTGATATAAGAGATGATTTTTCCAATTCCTTTAAAAAATGATTTTATAATTTGCATTCTTTTCCTTCTATAAAAAGTTTTAACACTTCTTTGCTTTGTAAGATAAATTGCAAAGGAAGTTGTTTTAAATTTGTGCTATTTGGTAAAGCAAAAAGACTAAAATCAGCTATTTTGCCTTTTCGAATTTGCCCTAGGTTTAAATTTAAAGCTTTTGCGGCTTTGTTAGTCACTATTAAAAGCAATATTTTAGCAAAATTTTCTAACTCAAAATCATCATGTATAAGTAAATTTGCTCTCATTTCATCAAGCATACTTAAAGAAGTATTTGAGCTTAAGCCATCGGTTCCTAGGTGGATATTAACACCATTTTTTAAAGCAGTTTTTAATTTAAAAGTATTTTTACTCAAAAGTCTGTTTGAAAAAGCACAATGCGTGATCGAGTGTAAATTTTTATCTAGCAAATTCCATTCTTTAAAATATACACAATGTGTAAATAAAGTCCTTTGGCCTTTAAAAAGTTCTAAAAAGCTTTGTGGAGTGTAAAATGGCATAGGATTTTTGCTAAATTTAACCAAGCTCTTTTTAAAACCACCTTTTTTAAATCTTAGCCAGTTGTTTTCATGATTACTTTCAAGAAAATGTGTGCTTAGTAAATGATCATTTTCTCTAGCAAGTTTTATAGCAAATTTGGCAAGTTCTGGGTGGGTTGAGTAGGGTGCATGTACTGAAATAGCAGGGATAAATTTAGAAGTTTTAAAACTCATACTTTTTTCATAACGAGTTAAAAATTCTTCTTTTTTAGCTTGGATAAAATTTTCATTTGAACCTAAAATTTCATTGAAAAATACCACTCTAGCTTGTGAATTGATACAAGGGTTTAAATCACTCCCAAAGCTTGAAATTTCTCCTATGGTAGCAGTGCCACTTTTTAACATTTTATGGATATTTTGTGAGATTAATTTTTCTTTGGCTTTTTCGTTTAATTGCTCGCGGTTATTAAAAACGCTATCAAGCCATTTTAAAAAGTCCCCAAAGACTAAATTTCCATTATTTGCACTAAATTCTAAATGCGTGTGAGGATTGATAAAAGCAGGTAAAAGTAAGGTATCTTTTGGAGTTGGTATAAGCTTAGCTTGTGGGTAAGATTTTTGTAAATTTTCTAAACTATCAATTTCTAAAATATTATCATCAAAAAGAACTGCTTTGTCTTCTAAAATATTAAAATCATCATCGCAAGTTAGGATGATCTTGGGTGCTATTATAAACATTTTACCTCCTTTAAAAAGGGAAATTGTAGCTAAAATTTAGCTTTAAAATGCTATAATATAGTAAATTTTACTAAATAAAGGTTAGATTATGAAAGTTATGGTAATACAAGGACCAAACATCAATATGCTTGGTGTGAGAGAAACTCATATTTATGGTAATATGAAAATGGAAGATATCCATGAGCAAATGAAACAAGCTGCAAAACAAGCTAATGTAGAGATTGAGTTTTTTCAAAGTAATTTTGAAGGTGAGTTGGTTGATAAAATTCAAGAATGCTTAGGTAGTGTAGATGGAGTGATTATTAATGCAGCTGCTTATGCACACACTTCTATAGCAATCCGCGATGCGATCGCAGCGATTAATATGCCTGTGATTGAAGTGCATATTAGCAATACTTACAGAAGAGAAGAATTCAGACAAAAAAGCATGATAGCACCAGTTTGTGCAGGTAGCGTGGTAGGTTTTGGTCCTTTTGGTTATCATATGGCTTTAATGGGACTTTTCCAAATTTTTGATCAAATCAATGCATATAAAGCAGCTCAAGCAAAAGCACAACAAGCAAATCAATGAATTTTATCTTAAAAAACGAAAATGCACTTTTTTATGAGTGTGGCTATTCTTGCGATAATGCTTTGTTTTTAAAACTTGAAGATGAAGCATTTTTCATCACTGATGCAAGATATAGCTTTGAAGCTAGCGAAATGATAAAAAATGCTAAGGTGGTTTTAGCACAAGATCTTTTTGCTAGTGCTAGAGAGCTTTTAGAAAAAGCAGAAATTGATAGGGTGTGTTTTGACCCAAAAGACTTTAGCTATTTTGAATTTAAAGAACTTAGTAAAAGTGCAAATATCGTTTTTGAAGAAAAATTAGACTTGAGTAAAAACAAACGCATTATAAAAAATGCCAAGGAATTACAACTTTTGCAAAAGGCTGTAAATTTTGGCAAAGAATGCTTTGAAGAATTTGCTAAATTTATCAGCCAAGAAGGCCATGGAAAAAGTGAAAAAGAATTACATTTTAAAGCATGTGAAATTTTTCAAAAAAAAGGTGCTTTAGGACTTTCTTTTTCACCTATTGTAGCTATTAATGAAAATGCGGCTAAGGCACACGCTTTACCTAGTGATAAATGTTTAGAATATGGAGATTTGTTATTAGTTGATGCGGGTGTGGTTTATCAAAGGTATTGTTCTGATCGTACAAGAACGGCTTGTTTTGATGAGAGTGGTATAGTATTTGATAAAAATAAGCCAAATTTTAAAGATAAAGAAATTATGCAAATTTATGAAGTGGTCAAGCAAGCCCAGCTTCAAGCTATTGAAAAAGCACGCGTTGGTATGATGGCAAGTGAGCTTGATTTTATCGCAAGAGAAGTGATTAAAAACGCAGGTTTTGAAAAAGAATTTATTCACAGCTTGGGGCATGGAGTGGGGCTTGATATACATGAGTTGCCAAACATTAGTCCAAGAAGTGATTATGAACTAAAAGAAGGTATGGTATTTACCATTGAACCTGGAATTTATATCAAAGATAAACTTGGTATTAGGATAGAAGATATGGTCTATCTTGATAAAGAAAAGGCAGTGGTGTTATAATTTGCTGATTAAAGGAGCTAGAAGGTTAGAAAAAATTCGTTTTTTTCCTTTTTATTCAAAGGCAGATAAAAAAGGAAAATACATAGCCATTATAGGACTTGGAAGTAATATAGAAGATGAGAAAAAACGCTTTCGGAGTTTATTTAGGCTTTTAATGCAAGATAAACGCTTGCAAGTATTGCAAACATCGCCATTTTTGATTAATAAAGCTTTTGGTTTTGAAGAGCAAAAAGACTTTACTAATGCAGTGATGGTTGTTAGCACAAGTTTGCACGCAAGAGCACTTTTAAAAGTTTTGTTTTTTTATGAGTTTAAATTCAAAAGAAAAAGAACTTTTAAAAATGCTCCTAGAACGCTTGATTTGGATTTGTTGTATTTTTCAAAAAAAGCGCGTAAAGATGAGTATTGCACAGTGCCTCATGTGGGGGTAAATGATAGAATTAGCGTAACTTTGCCTTTGGGCTTGTTAAGATAAGGAAAAATATGGGACAATTGATTCATACTTTTACAGTTGAAAGCACAGATGAGATTATACCTAAGGTTAAGCAAGATTATGGCGATAAGGCTTTGATAGTAACTAATAAGCAAATTCGTCCAAAAACCATCAATCAAAAACCTTTATACGAGGTTATAGTAGCGATTGAAGAAGCTGATTATGAAGAGCATTTAAAACAAAACAATTTACCTATGCCACCAAAGAAAAAACCAAACGCAGCAAGTTTTCCTGAGGCTAAAATTCAAGCTCCAAAATTTGAAGATGAAAAAAAAGAAGAAGATGTAGTGATTGATTTTTCTTCAAAAGCTAAGCAAAAACCTATTAATCCTTATTTAAATACAAGCAAAAAAGATGATAATTTTTTAAATTTAAAAAATAAACTTTCTCAGGTTAGTTCAGAAATTAGCAAGGTTTCAAACTATCAAGATTTTTCTATGCCAAATCCAAATTATGATAAAAAAATTGAAGCCTTTGAAAAGCAAATGAATAAGCTTAATGATAAAATGAATTTGCTTGTGGATATGATGTGGGATGATAAGGCAGATTTACGTAAAGAACTAGCTATACCACCTGAGTTTGCAAGTATTTATAAGCAAGCTAAGGCAAGTGGTATGCAAGAAGCGCATTTAGAAGCGATTATGAAAGCAACTATTGAAAATATGCCAAGCACTATGAAAGCAAATCAAGAAGCAGTGCAAAGATATTTTTACTCACTTTTGCGCAATATGCTTCCATGTCGTTTAGAAAGTGAAATTAAAAAGCAAAAAATCATGATGTTAGTAGGCCCAACAGGAGTGGGTAAAACTACTACTTTAGCAAAGCTTGCTTTTCGTTATGCTTATGGAGATAGACGCTACAAAACCGGTATTATAACTCTTGATACTTATAGAATAGGTGCAGTAGAACAACTTTTCCAATATGCTAAGATGATGAAACTTCCTATTATTGATAGTATAGAGCCAAATGACTTAGATGATGCAATTAGAAGTTTAAATACTTGTGAGGTTATTTTAGTAGATACAACCGGAAATTCACAGTATGATAAAGCAAAACTTGAAAAAACAAAAGAATTTTTATCGCATTCTAATGCGCAAATTGATGTAAATTTAGTGCTTTCAGCAAATACAAAATATGAAGATTTATTAGAAACTTATAATAATTTTTCATTTTTAAATATAGACACTTTAATCATTACAAAATTTGATGAAACAAAAGTATTTGGAAATGTGTTTTCTTTACTTTATGAAACTAGCACTCCGATGAGCTTTTTTTCCATAGGTCAAGAAGTGCCTGATGATATAGAAGTGGCTAATAGTGACTTTTTAGTGCGTTGTGTGTTAGAAGGTTTTAGAAGGGATGAAAATGAGTAATCAAGCAGAAAAATTAAAAGATCTAGTAAAAAATGAAAACTCAAATGTAAAACATACTCATTTTATCGCAGTTACTAGCGGTAAAGGTGGGGTTGGGAAAAGTACTTTTAGTGCAAATTTGGGCAACATCCTAGCTAAAAATGGTTATAAAGTAGGGCTTTTTGATGCAGATATTGGGCTTGCAAATTTAGATGTGATTTTAAATGTGCGTGTAGAAAAAAACCTTTTACATGTTTTAAAGGGTGAATGCTCGCTAGAAGATATTTTAATAGAAGTAAAACCAAATTTATGGCTTATCCCAGGTGAAAGTGGCGATGAAATTTTAAAATATAATGATAAAAACATCTATGAGAGATTTTTAAATCAAACAAGTATTTTAGATGATTTAGACTTTTTAATCATTGATACAGGAGCAGGTATAGGTGGTAATATAGGAAATTTCTTAGAAATGTCTGATGAGGTTATTGTTATAACTGTGCCTGATCCTGCTGCGATTACCGATGCTTATGCTACTATAAAAACCACTTCAAAAACTAAAGAGAATTTATTAATGGTGTTTAATGTTGTTAAAAATGAAAACGAGGCTTTGAGAATTTTTGATAACATTAAAAAAGTAGCAGATATTAACATTAAGCATAGTTTAAATTTAGAATTTTTAGGATTTTTAGGTCAAAGTAAAGATATTAGTTCTAGTATTAAAAAAAGAACTTTATTTAGTGATGATGACACAAATGCAAGTGATGAGCTAAAAACCATAGCCTCTAAGCTTTTGTATAGGTTGGAACAAAAAGTGCTTAATAATGTGGGAGATAAAAGCATTATGAGTTTTTTCAAAAAGCTTTTGGATCGTTTTTAGATTGAGGGAAAAAGATGAGACCAGAGAATTTTGTTGCTTTTTTTACTGTTTGTGGTTTTTTTATAGGATTAATGTTTACCATAGTTAATATAGAAGATGCAGTAGAGATAGTTGTATATACTTGTTTGATTACTTTTGTATTTTATGTGTTAATCCATATAGTAATTATGATTTTTGTAGATGTTAATAAAATTAGCGGTAGAAGCTTTAATAAAGAAAAATATGAAAATGAAAATAATAGCTTTATAGCAGAATTAGCCGCAAGAGAAAAGAAAATGGATTACTTGCTTGAAAAACTTCAAGAAGAGCGTGAAGACCTTAAAAAGCTTGAAAGCTCTTCAAAAAGAAAAGTAAAACATGCAGCCGCATAATGCCTATGCTTCTACGCTAAAAAAAGAACAAGATGACTTAGTCATCTCTTATATGCCAGCATTAAGAGCTATGGCTTTTAGACTTAAAGAGCGTTTGCCTGCTAGCATTGATGTAAATGATTTAATTAGTATCGGCGTAGAAGAGATGATTAAACTCTCACGCCGTTATGATAAAGAACAAAATGATAATTTTTGGGGCTTTGCAAGAAAAAGAGTCAATGGAGCTATGCTTGATTATCTAAGAAGCCTTGATGTAATGAGCAGAAGTAATAGAAAAATCATTAAAGATATTGACGCTATTATAGATGAGTTTTATCAAGAAAATGAAAAAGAACCTGATGATGAGTATTTAGCACAAAGACTTAATTTAGAAGTAGAAAAGGTTAAAGAAGCAAGAGCAGCTCATGCTATATCGCTTGTTATGCCTTTGGATGAACAACTAAATTGCTTTAATGATAGCAATATCATAGAACAAATAGAAAAAGAAGAATTAATAGAAAAAATCAACGCAGTTTTGGAAGAATTTAAAGAAAGAGAAAAGCTTGTAATACAGCTTTATTATTATGAAGAATTAAATTTAAAAGAAATCGCAGAGATTTTAGAGATTAGCGAGTCAAGAATTTCACAAATTCATAAGCGTTTGCTTAAGAAGATTAGAGAAAGGCTAGTTTAATGGCTGAGATACTTTCCCAAGAAGAAATTGATGCTCTTTTAGAAGTTGTCGATGATGATAGTGATGACAGTACTGCTTCTTCAAAACTAGAAGAAATAGAAGATAAAAGAGATATAGTAGTATATGATTTTAAGCGCCCAAATAGGGTTTCTAAAGAACAGCTTCGTTCTATCAAAGGGATTCATGATAAATTAGCAAGAAATCTTGCTTCACAAATTTCATCTATGATGAGAAGTATAGTTGAGATTAAACTTCACTCAGTAGATCAAATGACTTATGGTGAGTTTTTGATGTCTTTACCTTCGCCAACAAGTTTTAACGTTTTTTCGATTAAGCCTTTAGATGGAAACTGTGTTTTAGAGATTAATCCAAGTATTGCTTTCCCTATGATAGACAGACTTTTAGGTGGTCAAGGTGAAAGTTTTGACACCTTAAGAGAGCTTACAGAAATCGAGCTTAATTTGCTTGATTCTATTTTGCGTATTATTATGCAAAGGCTTAAAGAAAGTTGGATGAATGTTACTGAAATTTATCCAAGCGTAGAAGCAAAAGAATCAAGCCCAAATGTTGTGCAAATTGTTTCACAAAATGAGATTGTTATCATGGTGGTAATGGAGATTATCATCGGAAATTCAAGTGGTATGGTAAATATTTGTTATCCGGTTGTACATTTGGAAAGTATTTTGAGTCGTTTGGCAAATCGTGATATTATGATGGGTGAAACTTCGGCTAAAAAATCAAGAAATAAAGAACTTAAAACCTTGATCGGTCGTGCTGAGGTAATTTATGAAGCGATGCTTGGTAAAACTTTTATCAATGTAAATGAATTTTTAGATCTAAAACAAGGGGATATTTTAAAGCTTGATAGAAGTGCAGATGATAAAGCTATAGTGGCTATTGATAAAAAAGAAGTATTTTTAGCTCAAGTGGGACTTCATAGATTTAGAAAGTCAATTAAAATCTTAGAACTTATCAAAACTGATAAAGATGAGATTAAAGAAATGCTTGAAAAATATGAGGATGAAAGAAGAGCAAAAGCAAATTCGTATGATGATAATGAAGAACTAGAAGAGGAAGACGATGATCAATGATTTTTTAGGCATATTCGTCAATGAATGTGTAAGTACAATAGAAGGTTTAACAGGAAAAAGTGCTGAATTTAGTGAGTATTATGAGTATGATGTAAATTCTCAAGATTCTATGACTCCACCATTAGTTAGCGCTACTTTTAGCGTTAATAATGAAATGAAAATCAAAATCCTAGCAAGTGCAGTTTTAATGAGTGCAATTGGTGAGTGGATGATGGGAGAAGAAGAAATCTCCAAAAACAGTGAGCTAAATGAAGATGAAATGGACGCTGCTAAAGAAGCTATACAAAATATCATCTCAGCATTTTCTACAACCTTAGGCGCGCAAAAAGAAATTCCAAAAATGGAGTTTAGTTTAGAAAATTGTGAATTTGTTGCAGATAGCTTAGAACTTGGTGGTTTTCATAAACTATATTTATACAATGTAAAAATAGCTGATTTAGAAGAAAAAATTTCTTTAGTTTTTGATGAAAAAATTTATAAGATTTTAACTAAAACTGACTTAGAAGAAATCGTAGCAACAAATGAAGATCATACGCAAGATCATAAAGCCTTGGCTAATGTAGAAGAGCTAAGAAATATCGGTTTGATCATGGATGTACGCTTACCTATAAGAGTGCGTATAGGTAGTAAAAAAATGCTTTTAAAAGATGTTTTAACTATGGATATAGGTTCGGTTATCGAGCTTGATCAATTAGCAAATGATCCTTTAGAAATTTTAATAGGCGATAAAAAAATTGCTTATGGAGAAGTAGTTATCGTAGATGGAAACTTTGGAGTGCAAATTACTGAGATAGGCTCTAAAAAAGAAAGATTAGAGCAACTAAGATGAAAGAATATATCATTGAAGATATTGCTTATCTTAAAGAATTAGAAAAAATTCAAAAAGGCATAACCTTTTTTGGTTCTGCGCGTTTAAAAGAAGATAATGAGTATTGTATTTTGGCTTCAAAATTAGCCCGAAAGTTAGCAGATCTTGGTTATAGTATCATCAGTGGTGGTGGCGGTGGTATTATGCAAGCTGCAAATTATGGGGCTATGCAAAGTCAAACTTCACACTTAAAATCTTTTGGATTTAATATACATTTACCATTTGAGCAAAAAGCAAATGACTTTTTAGAGTATAATATCACTTTTAAGAGCTTAGCCATTCGCAAAATGGCTCTTATTCAAAAGAGTCTAGCTTTTGTGATTTTCCCAGGCGGCTTTGGAACATTAGATGAATTTTTTGAAATTCTTACTCTTAAACAACTTAGTTTTAAAAAAGATGTTCCTATTATCTTAGTTGGGCAAAAATTTTGGCAACCTCTTGATGAATTTATCAAAACTTCTTTGCTAGAACTTGGAACTATATCTAAAAATGATGAGTTAAAGTATAGTATAAGTGATGATTTAGATGAAATTATAAGAATGATAAAGGAAAAAGATGAAAATTCTTGTTGCAATGAGTGGGGGTGTAGATAGTACTGTAACTGCTTATAAGTTAAAACAAGCAGGACATGAGATTATAGGTTGTTATATGAAGCTTCATGGAAAAGCTAATTACCATGAAGAAAATATACAAAAAGTTGAAAAAGTTGCTAAATTTTTAGACATTAAATATCACATTTTAGACTTACAAGAAGATTTTAAAAATCAAGTTTATATGCCTTTTGTTGATACCTACAAAGAAGGCAAGACGCCAAATCCTTGTGCTTTGTGTAATCGCTTTATCAAGCTTGGCAAGCTTTTGGAATTTGCTAAGAGTTTGGGTTGTGAAAAATTAGCCACAGGTCATTATGCAAGGATAGAAAATGGTTTGATTAAAACTGCAGTTGATGAGAGTAAGGATCAAAGCTATTTTTTAGCAAATGCAGATAAAGAGGCTTTGGAGTATTTGATTTTCCCTCTTGGAGAGATGAAAAAAGAAGATGTGAAAAAATTTGCTTCTACAATCGATGTTTTAAAATCTTTTGCAACACAAAAGGAAAGTTCTGAGATTTGTTTTGTGGAAGATACTTATGTGCAAGTTTTAGATCAGTTTATGGATACTAAAATTCCAGGTATTGTAAGAGATAGTAGCGGTAAAGAAGTAGGAAAACACGAAGGTTATATGCACTATACTATAGGTAAAAGAAGAGGTTTTGAGGTGCGTGGGGCTCATGAGCCACATTTTGTATTAAAAATTGATCCTAAAAAAAATGAAATCATAGTAGGTAAAAAAGAAGAGCTTAGGATAAGTGAATTTAAGCTTGATAATATTAATTTATTTATCGATGCTAAAGAATTAGATTGCGAAGTAAAAATACGCTATAGATCAAGATCAACCCCGTGTAAAGTTTTGATTAATGAAGATAAGAGTGCAAAAATCATCTTACAAGAGCCTGTTTATGGACTTGCTAGCGGACAAATGGCAGTATTTTACGATAAAGATTTGGTTCTTGCAAGCGGATTTATAAAATAATGCTAAAGTTTGATGTTTTTAAATAGCAGGAGTTAAAAATTTAGTTTTGTAAAATTATTTTACTATTAAGTGGTAGCTTGAAATTAATTTCTTATTTTAATCTTTTTTCAAGAGTAAGGCCATCATACTCGGTGGCTTTTTAAAATCTGTTTTAGAAATTTTATTATATAAATTTAATATAAGATGTATAAAAATTTTATATAATTTTAACTATAGCAGTTAAATCAACAAAGAGTAATATTATGAAGATATTAGGTTTTGATATAGGAATTAATTCTATAGGTTGGGCTTTTGTAGAAAACGATGAACTAAAAGATTGTGGAGTAAGAATTTTTACCGAGGCTGAAAACCCATCAAATAAAGAATCTTTAGCCTTACCTAGACGCAATGCAAGAAGTTCTAGAAGACGTTTAAAAAGAAGAAAAGCAAGATTGGTTGCTATCAAGCGTATTCTTGCAAAAGAATTAAAACTAAACTTCAAAGATTATGTAGCAGCTGATGGAGAGCTGCCTAAGGCTTACGAAGGGAAGTTAACAAGCATTTATGAGCTAAGATATAAAGCATTGATTCAAAAGTTAGAAACAAAAGACCTAGCAAGAGTGATTTTGCATATAGCAAAACATCGTGGCTACATGAACAAAAACGAAAAAAAATCAAACGACGCCAAAAAAGGAAAAATTTTAAGTGCTTTAAAAAATAATGTTTTGAAATTAGAAAACTATCAAAGTGTTGGAGAATATTTTTATAAAGAATTTTTCCAAAAATATAAAGAAAACACTAAAAATTTCATCAAGATCCGCAATACCAAAGATAATTATAATAATTGTGTTTTATCAAGTGACTTAGAAAAAGAACTAAAGCTTATCTTAGAAAAACAAAAAGAATTTGGCTATAACTATAGTGAAGATTTTATAAATGAAATTCTTAAAGTCGCATTTTTTCAAAGACCTTTAAAAGATTTTTCACATTTAGTGGGAGCTTGTACTTTTTTTGAGGAAGAAAAGCGAGCTTGCAAAAATTCATATAGCGCTTGGGAGTTTGTGGCTTTAACTAAGATTATCAATGAAATAAAAAGCTTGGAAAAAATAAGCGGAGAGATTGTACCAACTCAAACAATAAATGAAGTTTTAAATCTCATTTTAGATAAAGGAAGTATCACATATAAAAAATTTAGATCTTGTATCAATTTGCATGAAAGTATTAGTTTTAAAAGTCTTAAATACGATAAAGAAAACGCTGAAAATGCAAAATTAATTGACTTTAGAAAGTTAGTAGAATTTAAAAAAGCTTTAGGAGTGCATTCTCTTAGTAGACAAGAGTTGGATCAAATATCTACGCATATTACCTTAATAAAAGATAATGTTAAACTTAAAACTGTTTTAGAAAAATACAATTTAAGCAATGAGCAAATCAATAATTTACTTGAAATTGAATTTAATGATTACATCAATCTTAGTTTCAAAGCACTTGGCATGATCCTTCCTTTGATGAGAGAGGGAAAAAGATACTATGAAGCATGTGAAATTACAAATTTAAAACCAAAAACAGTTGATGAAAAAAA
Organism: Campylobacter sp. FU_520; assembly: GCF_025772385.1. Taxonomy (NCBI): domain Bacteria; kingdom Pseudomonadati; phylum Campylobacterota; class Epsilonproteobacteria; order Campylobacterales; family Campylobacteraceae; genus Campylobacter; species Campylobacter sp. FU_520. The sequence continues at coordinate 14,209 of NZ_JAKMRZ010000007.1, forward strand.
AGATTTCCTTCCAGCTTTCTGTGATAGTATATTTGCGCACGAGCTTAGTAACCCTATTGTTAATAGAGCTATAAGTGAGTATAGAAAGGTCTTAAATGCTTTGCTTAAAAAATATGGCAAAGTGCATAAAATTCATTTAGAATTGGCAAGAGATGTAGGGCTTAGCAAGAAAGCAAGAGAAAAAATAAAAAAAGAACAAGAAGAAAATCAAGCGGTTAATGCTTGGGCTTTAAAGGAGTGTGAAAACATAGGGCTTAAGGCAAGTGCTAAAAATATTTTAAAATTAAAACTATGGAAAGAACAAAAAGAAATTTGTATTTATAGTGGTAATAAAATATCCATAGAACATTTAAAAGATGAAAAAGCCTTAGAAGTTGATCATATATATCCTTACTCAAGAAGTTTTGATGATTCACTCATAAACAAGGTTTTGGTTTTTACCAAAGAAAATCAAGAGAAACTTAACAAAACACCTTTTGAAGCTTTTGGAAAAAACATAGAAAAATGGAGTAAAATTCAAACACTAGCTCAAAATCTTCCTTATAAAAAGAAAAATAAAATTTTAGATGAAAATTTCAAAGACAAACAACAGCAAGATTTCATCAGTAGAAATTTAAACGACACAAGGTATATCACAACTTTAATAGCTAAATATACAAAAGAGTATTTAAATTTTTTACCTTTAAGTGAAAATGAAAATACAAATTTAAAAAGTGGGGAAAAAGGAAGTAAAATCCATATTCAAACTGTCAATGGTATGCTCACATCTGTTTTAAGACACACTTGGGGTTTTGATAAAAAAGATAGAAATAATCATCTTCACCATGCGCTTGATGCGATTATAGTTGCTTATAGTACAAGCTCAATCATAAAAGCTTTTTCAGATTTTAAGAAAAATCAAGAGCTTCTAAAAGCAAGATTTTATGCTAAAGAGCTTACAAGTGATAATTATAAACATCAAGTTAAATTTTTTGAACCTTTTAAAGGCTTTAGGGAAAAAATTTTAAGTAAAATCGATGAAATATTTGTCTCAACACCACCTAGAAAAAGAGCAAGAGGTGCTTTGCACGAAGAAACTTTTTATTCTGAAGATAAAATGATTAAAAAATATAATTCTAAAGAAGGCTTACAAATAGCGCTAAGCTGTGGAAGAGTTAGAAAAATAGGCACAAAATATGTTGAAAATGATACTATGGTAAGAGTTGATATCTTTAAAAAGCAAAACAAATTTTATGCTATACCTATTTATGCTATGGATTTTGCCTTAGGAATTTTGCCAAATAAAATAGTGATCACTGGTAAAGATAAAAATAACAATCCAAAACAATGGCAAACAATAGATGAAAGTTATGAATTTTGTTTTTCTTTATATAAAAATGATTTGATTTTGTTGCAGAAAAAAAATATGCAAGAGCCTGAATTTGCATATTTTAATAGTTTTGATATTGGTTCTTCTAGTATTTGTGTTGAAAAACATGATAATAAATTTGAAAATTTAACAGACAATCAAAAATTATTATTTTCTAAGGCAGAGGAAGGAAAAGCAAAAACAAAAGGTTTAGGAATTCAAAATTTAAAAATATTTGAAAAATACATTATAACCCCTCTTGGGGATAAAATAAAAGCAGATTTTCAACCAAGAGAAAATATATCTTTGAAGACAAGTAAAAAACATGGCTTACGATGAAGCCTTTAAAAGTGTATTGATTGCAAATCAAGCAAAACTAAGTCTTGAGTTAAATCATCTTGTAATAAAACAAGATGATAAAGAAGCTAGAATTTTTCTAAAAGATATTAATTTTATTATATTAGAATCTTTACAAGCAAGTATTACTTCAAGTTTGCTTAGCGCTTTAGCTAAATACAAAATTATACTTTTAACTTGTGATGAATCCCATAATATAAATGGAATTTTTTCTCCATTTTTGGGACATTTTATAAGTGCAAAAGTAGCTAAAAAACAAATTGCGGTAAGTTTGCAAAGAAAAGCAATTTTATGGCAAAAGATTATTAAAAACAAAATTTCAAATCAAGCTTATATTTTAAAAATTACCAATCATTCCAAAGAATCCAAAGAACTTTTAAATATGGCTAAGAATGTAAATTTAAACGACTCTAAAAACTTAGAATCAACTGCAGCTGCTTTATATTTTAAAACTTTATTTGGTAAAGATTTTACAAGAAATGATATATGTTTTATAAATTCTGGATTAAATTATGGTTATGCTATTATAAGATCGCTTATCGTTAGGGCTGTTTGTATAAGTGGGCTTTTACCATGGCAGGGTATAAAGCATGATAATATTTACAATGATTTTAATCTTTGTGATGATTTGATAGAAGTTTTTAGACCGTTGATTGATTTATGTGTATTTAAGCTAAAAGATACAAAAGATAGTGAATTTTTAGACAAAGAAACAAAGCAAAAATTAATTAGTATTTTGCAAGAAGAAGTGGTTTTTGAAAATAAATCTTATCCTTTAAATAGAGCTATAAATTTTTACGTGCAAAATTTTAAAAATGCTTTATTAGAAGATGATGAGCTGATGATGGTAAATTTATATGATAGAAGATAAATTTATGAGAGTTTTATTGATGTTTGATATGCCCACCAAAAGTAAAAAGGATCAAAAAAACGCAAATAGATTTAGAAACTCATTGATAAAGCTTGGATTTTTTATGATGCAATTTAGCGTGTATGTGAAAATTTGCAAAGGATCAGCTTCGGCAAAAACAACGATAAAATCGATAGAGAAAATTTTACCACCTTATGGAAATATAAGAGTTTTAACCATAACAGAAAAACAGTTTGATAATATGCAAATTCTTTTAGGTGGGGTTTCTTTTAATGAAAAAATGAATGATGATAAAAATCTAGTTTTATTTGAATATGATGAAAAAAGTAAAGATTTTAAATATGGCAATGAAAAAATAAACAAAGAAAGGAAAAAAACCAAGTTTATACAACCTAGTTTATTTGAATTTTAATGGTTTTAAAGGGATTGTAACCCTGCGTGGATGACCAAAAACCACTTATTTTAGTCTCTTTTTAAATTTCTTTAGCAAGAATTATAGCATATTTTAGATCTTTTTCCATAGAAAAACACCTAGTTTTCTTTATTTGATAAAGATCTATTTTATCATAAAGAAATTTAAAAAGAGACTAAAACTTAGTAAAGTTATATTTTTTCATCTTATCCAATTTTATCATAAAGAAATTTAAAAAGAGACTAAAACTCAGTCAACTTTAGCTTATTTTCGTGAAAAATTTTATCATAAAGAAATTTAAAAAGAGACTAAAACGATAACGACGATTGGGAAAATGACGGCTTAATTTTATCATAAAGAAATTTAAAAAGAGACTAAAACCAGGATGTAGCGTATGAAAATTAACTTTTTATTTTATCATAAAGAAATTTAAAAAGAGACTAAAACGTTTGTGGCGATATGAGAGATACTCTCGAATTTTATCATAAAGAAATTTAAAAAGAGACTAAAACTCAAGCGACGCCCTATCAAGCTATGGTTACATTTTATCATAAAGAAATTTAAAAAGAGACTAAAACAGAGCTTTTAAAAGCAAGTGATTACATTTAATTTTATCATAAAGAAATTTAAAAAGAGACTAAAACCGTATAGCAAATACAATTAGAATTATTGTTATTTTACTCTAAAGAAAATTAGAAAATAGCTTCACAAATTTATGAAGCTAAAATATCTCCATAATACTTATATCAAACCATAAAAGATCAAATTTAAGTAAAATTCCATAAATTACTGCACTAAATAATCCTGCGAAAATTCCTGCTAAAACATCATCTAGCATTACACCTAAACCGCCTTTGGTTTTTTTGTCAATTTTACCTATGATAGATGGTTTTGTGATATCAAAAAATCTAAACAAAACAAAAGAAAGTAAAAATGTAAAAACACTTTGTCCGCAAATTGCTAAAGCTAAAAACACCCCTACAACTTCATCTATAACGATGTGTTTATCATCGTGTATGCCTGTTTGTTTTTCATACTGATCGATGATTTTTATAGAGATTAAAAAAAGCAAAATTGCAAGTAAGATTAAAGTTTCTACGCCTAAATACCTTAAAATAAAAAAAGCAGGGATTAGTGCTGCTATCGTGCCAAAAGTTCCTGGAGCTTTACTAATACTACCTGAATAAAAAAAAGTTAAAAATAATTTTTGCATGATTACACCATATATGACATTTGATGAAGTTTTATAAGTTGCTCATAAAATTCTTTATCGCTTCGATATTCTAAAATACCATGCGTAGGGAAAAGATTGCTATAGATATTTTGTTTATTATGAAAGCGATTTGGAAAAAGCTCAGATAAAATCAAAGCTGAAATTTCTCTTCTTATAAAAACTGCTGGTGGAATGATACCAAGTCTAAGTAAATTTTTTAAAGAATCGCCATGGTATTTCATATGATGATGAGCTCCATGCGGGCATGATTTAGTGCTTACTATCATTTTACACTCATCACAAAATACAAATTCAGGAAGTATAGTTACTTCTATATTATAATCTTTTGCAAAATCATCAAGCACAGTAAAGGCTCTGTTTTGATTAAAATACATTCCAAGTCCTGCGTGATTTTGCCCTACAAAAAGTTTATTACAGTCAAAACTTTTAGCCAAAGCACACTCAAGAACAGGATTTAAATGCGAAGCAAAAATTTTGATATTATGCAAAGGTATGAGTAAAACCCTAGAAGATGGTAAGTAATTTTGTGCAAAAACATCAAAACAACGCTTTTTAAGTTTTAAGCTCAAACCGTTATTTTCATAAGATTCTATAAGGAAAATAATCACTAGATCAGATTGCTCTATAGCCCATCTTAAAATTCTCTCATGCGCTCTGTGAAAAGGGTCAAAACTTGAAACAATGGCAGTGATATTGGAAGGATTGAGTCTTTTTTTGATTTTTTCAAAATCTTCTTTAATGGCTTTGATATGATTATGATAAATTTCAAATTCCCCACTAATGCAAGTTTTTCCAAAATCTTGGATTAAACAAGCATTGGGTCTAAAAATATCATTGCTGTTTTTATCATTTTCAAATTTACTTTCTAAGATGATATGCCCTATGGTTTTATCATTGCAGATAAAATCTATTTTATCGCCAACTTTTGCATTTTTTAAAACTGTATTATTCTCTTCAGTGCTAGCGGGTGCAAAGGTTAAGGTATAAGGAATCTTTTGATTATGAATCATTCCAGTAGCTAGGACTTCATCTCTTTCTTTTTGGTTCATCAATTTAGTAAAAGAACCAAAAATTCCTTCTTTGATAAAGCATAAAACCTCATATTCTTCCTCTGAGATTATAATGCTATTTTTTCTTTGTAATGCCATATTTTTTCCTTTTTTCCCATAAAGACTTTCTTGAAATTCCTAACTTTTTAGATAAATCCGTATCAGGAAAGACATTTTGATAACTAATGATAATGTGTTTAACATAATCATCAATGGTTAAAATTCCATTGCTTTCAAAGCTTTTTTCATCTTCATTTAGTTCTAAAATTTGAAATTCACTATGCTCAATATTCGCACTTGTATGTATAATAACAGCTTTTTTTAAAGCAAGATTTAACACTTTCTCTTTTTCTAAAGGTTTTAAGGTTTGAAAATTGACTAAATAATATAAAGAATTATCCTTAAAAATCTTATCTAAATTTTGTTGGTGTGAAAGATCTATATAGATATTTGCGATATTATGTTCATTAGTATAATTAAATACAAAATGATCAGCAAAAATTTGATTATTAGTTTTTAAAATCAAAGGCAATTTAAATTTCTTATAATCAAAACTTGGTAATTTTGCTGTTTCAAATTTATGTTTTAAGTAAGATTGATAAGTATGATTTAAAATACTTATTTTTTTAAATTCTTGAAAATGCTTTATTTTACGCATTAATTCTTCTATCATGAAAGGCTTTTGTATATAATCACTCGCGCCAGCTTTTAATGGTGCTAAAACAGTATCTGAGCTTATGTAAGATATAAGTAAAATAATGATTTTATGCTTAAAAATTTCTATAATATGTTCAAAATTAGCCATACTAGTAGAAAGCAAAATGATTTCATAATCATGATGAGCAAGTTCATTAACATTTGCGATAATATCACAATCATAACCTATAGAATTAAGCTTTGAGCCTATACTTTGAGCTAAATAAAATTCATTTTCTACTATTAAAACTTTCATAATTTCATCCAATCAAAATATTTTAAATTTACACTAGCTAAAACCGCAATGCCTTCTTTTCTTCCTACAAATCCTAGATGTTCTGTGGTGGTAGCTTTGATATTGATTTTATTAGGCGTAGTTTTTAATGTTTTAGCGATATTAAAAGCAATAGCTTCTTTAAAATCTTTCATTTTAGGTGTTTGAGCTATGATGGTAATATCAGCATTTACAAGCTCAAAACCATAATTTTGCACCAAAGTATAAGCATTTTGCAATAAAAGCATAGAATCAGCGTTTTTATACTGCATATCATTATCTGGGAAAAGTTCGCCAATATCTCCAAGCCCTGCTGCACCCAAAAGCGCATCAATTAGCGCATGAGCTAATACATCTCCATCAGAATGAGCTTTTAAACCCATATTTTCATGCACTTTTACCCCACCTAAAAGCAAAGCTCTTTCTTCTCCAAATTCATGCACATCAAAGCCATTTCCATTAAAAATATCCCAAGATGGTTTTGGTAAGTTTAAGCTTTTTAAATCTTCTTTAAAGGTAATTTTTTTAGCTAACTCATCACCTTGCACATACCAAATTTTACCACCAATAGCTTGTATAGCTGTACTATCATCGGTGAAATTTGAACTTTGCTCTAAAGCTTTTTTTAGCATACTCGTGCGTGAAAGTTGAGGGGTTTGTATGAGTTTGATTTTATCTCTATCGATAGCTTCTTGAGCATAAATTGTAGTATCACTTACTTTTAAAACAGGTGTAATACAATCAGCTTTGTCATAATTTTCTATGATATTATTAAAAAGATTTTTAGAAATCAAAACTCTTGCAACATCACTAACCAAAACATATTCACTCTCAACCATGCTTAAAGCATTGAGTAAAGATTGTGCTCTAGTCGCACCACCTTGGACAAATTTATATTCAGGGGCAAATTTTTTCATATAAGAAATATTACCAGAAGTAACAACTATTTGTTTAAAAGGATAAAAAGAACTTAAATTTTTAGTAGCATAAAGCCATAAAGGTTGTTCGCCTAGTCGTAAAAACTGCTTTTTTACCGGAGCATTAAATCTTGACGATTCTCCCGCAGATAGCATAATCAAGGAAATATCTAACATTTGTTACACCTTAATTTCTTATTAATGTTACGATATTATACACCATAAAAGCCAAAATTTATATTTATGTTAGTAGAATTAATCATTTTAAATAATAAGGAGAAAAATTGAAGGAAAAAATTGAAGAAAGACTAAAACAAGTTATATATCCAGGTTTTAAAAAAGATATAGTTAGTTTTGGTTTTGTAAAAAAAATTGAATCAAATGAAAATCAAGCACATATTGTAGTTGAAATTGTTTCAGCTAATGCTCAAATCGCACAAGAGCTTAGACTAAACATCGCAAATGCTTTAAAAGATTTAAATTTAGAGCTTAATTTAGAAATCATTCAACCAAAAATTCCTGAAGAAAAAAGCAATTCAAGAAGTGGTAAAAATATCGCTCCACAAATTAAAAATTTCCTTATGATTTCAAGTGGTAAAGGTGGGGTAGGTAAAAGTACTACAACTTTAAATTTAGCGATTTCTTTGGCTAAAATGGGTAAAAGAGTAGGACTTTTAGACGCAGATATTTATGGGCCAAATATACCAAGAATGCTAGGTGAGAGTAAAAGCAAACCCGAAATTGTAGGTCAAAAAATTCGTCCTATTTTATCTCATGGAGTTTATATGATGAGTATGGGCGTGCTAATAGAAGAAGGTAAAGGTTTGATGTGGCGTGGTTCTATGATCATGAAAGCGATTGAGCAACTTTTAGCTGATGTGCTTTGGCCTGAGCTTGATGTATTATTGCTTGATATGCCTCCAGGAACCGGTGATGCGCAAATTACCTTAGCTCAAAGCGTGCCAGTGAGTGCAGGTGTGTGTGTAAGTACTCCTCAAGTAGTATCTTTAGATGATAGCAAAAGAGCGCTAGATATGTTTGAAAAATTACACATTCCTGTTGCAGGTATTATAGAAAATATGAGTGGCTTTTTATGTCCTGATAATGGCAAAGAATATGATATCTTTGGTAAAGGCACTACAGAAGAAATGGCAAAAGCTTATAAGTGTGATGTTTTAGCTCAAATTCCTATCGAAATGAGTGTAAGAGAAGGTGGAGATAGCGGTAAGCCTGTAAGTTTTTATATGCCTGAGAGTGTAAGTTCAAAAAGATATTTACAAGCTGCTGAAAAAATTTGGGAATTTATAGAAAAGGTTAATCAAGAAGGTAAAGTAGATAATTCAGCTATTCAACCTGTAATGAATGGCAAAAGTGCGTGTTCGCAATAAGGAGGAAAATATGCCAATAGAAAGTAAAGAAGAATTTTTAAATTTAATCAAGCAAATCGAACAAAGGATTAATTATAAAAAGCCTAAAGCTTTTGCTATAGCAAGGCTTGATCTAAGTCAAGTTGATCCTAGTAAAAAACTTCAAGCTAATTTTGGTGTGATTAATTTTGAGCAAAATTATGCTGCTGCAGCTGTTATGTTTGAAGCTTTTTTTAGAAGAGGGGTTGATGTTGATTTTAATGAAAGTGAGTTTGTGGCTACTTTGATTAAAGAAGATTTGGATTTTGCGCTTGAATGCTTTGCGCCATTTTTACAAGAGCAAGGTCATAAAAATATAGAAGCAATCAAAGCAGCAAAGGAAAATTTTAGAGAAAATGCTTTTTCTTTTGTTTGTATTTTTGAAGATGAAGCACCAAAAAGTTTAGAAAGTGTGTATTTGAAACTTTATTTGCTTTCAAATAAAAAAGTACCTTTAAGAAGTTTAAATTTAACAGGTGCTTTTGGTATTTTACCAAATGTTGCGTGGAGTGATAATAAGCCTATTGATTTGGACTTTTTAAGAGAAAATGAGATTGATTTAAAAATGAGTGGAAGATATCCAAGGATTGATTATGTAGATAAATTTCCAAGATTTTTAGCTCATGTTATTCCTGAGGATAATACTAGAATTTTAGAAAGTTCTAAAGTAAGAATGGGTGCGGTTTTAGCTGCAGGTACTACTATAATGCCAGGGGCTGCTTATGTGAATTTTAATGCAGGTACAACCGGTGCTTGTATGGTAGAAGGACGCATTAGTTCTTCAGCTGTTGTGGGTGAAGGTAGTGATATAGGAGGCGGTGCTTCTATACTTGGTGTTTTAAGTGGTACAAGTGGTAATGCTATTAGCATCGGTAAAGCTTGTCTTTTGGGTGCAAATTCGGTTACTGGAATTCCTTTAGGGGATAATTGTATCGTTGATGCGGGTATTGCTGTTTTAGAAGGGACTAAATTTGCTTTAAAAAATAAAGAAGAACTTCAAAAAATCAATCCTGATTTTAAATTTGATAAAGATATATACAAAGGTTTAGAATTAGCAGGATTAAATGGCTTACATTTTAGACAAGATTCTCAAAGTGGAGTGATGATAGCAGCTTTTAATAAAAAGGCTGTAAAACTTAATGAAGATTTACATTAGTTCTTAGCCCTTATGGGTTAAGAATTTTAAATAATTCATGTAGCTTATAAATACACACGTTAGGGTGATGTTTAATACTTCCTATGTGTAGTAAAATCTCCTTGCTATCTTTTTTATAAAGCTTTTGCACAAAATTAAAATTCCACCATTGGTAAGTTTTGAAATTTAAATTATGGGTGGTATTTATATGAAAATTTATATAAGAATGATTTTGAAAGTTTTGGTTTAAACCAGGTGCTTGAAAGGCATAGACTTCTTTTGCCGCGTTAGGAAAGGTTCTTGCAAAAGCTTGAGCTAGATATCCTCCTAAAGAATGCCCTATGATGATGAGCTTTTTATCAATGGTGTATTTTTGTTTGAGTTGATTGTAAAAATACTGCATGGATTGAATTTGACCTTTTGGAGTTTTGTTAAGTAAAATTAAAAAATCACTATAAAGATCTTTAAAATCAAAACACAAAGGATTTAAATCACTTCCTGCAAAGGCTAAAATATAGTTTTTTCTTTTTTTATCATAAATAAAACTAGCTCTAAAACCCATTTTAGATTGAGGGTGTGTTTCGTTGATGTGTTCAAGTATTTCATAATTTTTTACAAATTTTAAAGCTAAAAATGCATTGTTTAAACCACCTACGGGGATTTTTTCTTTTTTATAAGAAGGATTAGTTAAAGCTTTTATAATGGCTTTGTGTTTTTGCAAACCTTCTTTTTTCAAGCTTTGATTTAAATATACATTAGCACAATAAGCTACCAAACTATAATCATATAATTTTTGCAATAAATCGATATTTTTTTCAAAATGAGTGCGAAGTTTTAATAAGAGTAGTTTTTCTTGAGAGGTTAAATTTGTTTTTTGACTTAAAGCAATAAAGCTTTGCAAGTCAAAAAACATTATAAATTCTTACATAGAGCAAGTATTTTGGATAGTTGAATTAAGCATCCAAAGAACTTTTTCATATTTTGCAATATTTTCTTGAGCAAATGCTGCTGTTGTAGTATCGCTTGCTTTTTCAGCTTCTTCATTTAGCTTTTTAAATTCAACCAAAAGATATTTATAATCTTCTCTAATAAGCTCTAAAACTTCTACTGGAGTAAAGCAATCTTTTTGAACCTTAGGTGCTTTTGCATTTTCTAGTAATGTTTTTGAGCAAACGATAGCTTTTTCTCCTAATTGTAAAGCTCTTTCAGCACAATCATCAAAAAGCTCTGCCATTTCTTCGTAAGCTTTTTCTGTATATTCATGAATTGAGAAAAACTGTAAACCTTTTACATTCCAATGATAATTATGAAATTTAATCCATAAACTATGAGCATCCGCTTGTAATTGTAATAATTGTTTTGTTACTGACATGTTATCTCCTTTTTTATTTTTTAAAATTATAACATAAAATTCTTAAATAATAATAATTATTATCTAATAAATTTTAATGTTAGTAATTATTATATTTTCATTATACTCTTTTTTTACAATAAAGCAAATTTATTTACTTAACATATTTTTGAGTATTAATTTTCCTACTTCAACACCAGGTTGATCATAAGTATTAATTCCAAGCATAATGCCACATGCAGAAGTAAATAACTCATAATAATACATCAAATACCCACAATGATAAGCATCTAATTTTTCAAGTTCTATGACATCAACGCTTAAATTTTCAGCAATTAATGCATGCATGGTTGCATCACATTGCGCGTTTAAAAGATCATGTAAATTAACCTCATTAGTAAAATCACAATTTTGTAAATGATTTAAGCTTATATTTGGGATACTAGGAGATTTTTGACTATCTTTGATTTTTAAAAAAGTAACAGTTTTATCTTTGGGTCCATCCATAATAAGTTGCAAAAAGCTATGCTGATCTCTAGCGCCAATTAAAGCAATAGGGGTTAAACCTATGCGTTTAAAGCCTTGTTTTTTACCTAGACTTTCGGCAATTAGTTGAATATACCATTCATTAAAGCCCTTAAAAGCATCTCCATAAGAAAAAAGCACATTAATATGCGCACTTTTATGCGTGCAATAATGATAAGCCTTTTGCAAAATTTGATCACATTTTTTCTCAAAAAAATCCACATAACAAGCTTTTGCACCTTCTAATAAGGCTTTAGTATCATACCCGCAAAAGCTCAAAGGAACAATACCAATAGCAGATAAAACACTGAATCTACCTCCAACATTTTTTGGTATAAAAAAGCATTTTATGTTTAATTCTTCACCTAGTTTGTGAAGTTTTGATTCAAAATCAGTAATAAACACAAAGTTTTCATGCAAATTTTCATTTTTAAAATCAAAATGAGCAATGATGAGTTTAAATAAAGAAATCACCTCTATAGTTGTACCTGATTTGCTTGCTATGATAAAAAGTGTTTTTTGGGGATTTGTTTTTTGCATAGTTTGGGTAAAAGTATGTGAGGAGGTATTATCAATAATAAAAAGTTTTTTTTCTTCTACTTGATCAAATAAAAGCTCTTTTAAAGCTTTAACCCCACAACTTGATCCACCCATACCCACTAAAACGATATTTTCTATATGAGTTTTAGTAGCGATAAATTCTTTGCTTTCTTTGATTAAATCAAAGCTTGTATCTACTAAGTGATAATACCCTATATCGCCACTTTCTAACTCATCATTCATTCTATTTGCATAAGCGGTGATTTTTTTAAAATCTTGGGTTTTAAAAAATAAAGTATTATTTAGCATTTTTACTTTTCTCATAAAAATAATTTGTCGCTTCCACAAAGCCTTCTACGCTTCCACAATCAAACCTTTTTCCTTTAAATTTATAAGCTAAAACCATATTATTAGTTGCTTGTGAAAGTAATGCATCGGTTAGTTGAATTTCTCCGTTTTTACCTGCTTTAGTATTTTCTAAAATGCCAAAAATATCAGGCGTTAGAATGTATCTTCCTATGATGGCTAAGTTGCTTGGAGCATCTTTTGGATCAGGTTTTTCTACCATAGAATTTACCATGATTAAATCCTCTTCCACAGCATTTCCAGCTATAACCCCATAGTTTGAAACTTGATCGGCTTCAACTTCCATCACAGCTATAACAGAGCAGCGGTATTTTTCATAAATTTTTACCATCTGAGCTAGGACATTTACCCCATCTTCATTTACACATAAATCATCTGCTAAAATTACTCCAAAAGCTTCATCTTGCACTAAAGGCTTTGCTTTTAAAACTGCATCTCCTAAACCTTTCATTTCATTTTGTCTTGTAAAAGTAAAAGTGCAACGATCTATGAGTGTTCTTATTTCACTTAAAAGATATTCTTTTTTAGTACCTGCGATTTGGTGTTCAAGTTCATAAGAAATATCAAAATAATCCTCTAAAGCTCTTTTTCCACGCCCTGTAACAAAACCCATAGTTTCCATGCCAGCTTCTAAAGCCTCATCTACACCATAGTGAATTAAAGGTTTAGTTAGTATAGGTAGCATTTCTTTAGGTAGGGTTTTTGTAGCAGGTAAAAATCTAGTACCATAACCTGCTGCGGGAAAAATACAAGTTTGAAGCATAGTTTATCCTTAAATTTTTATAAGTTGTTTTGATTATAATTTTATTTAAATATTATAACTAAATTAAGGAAAAAATGAAAACCATTGATCAAATTTATCAAGCAAAAATAGAAATCAAAAAATCAACTTTTTTATCTTTTTTGTGTCCTTTTGAAGATTTTCAAACTTTAATGCAAAAACTAAGAAACGAGCATTTAAAAGCTGTGCATTTTGTATATGCTTATAGGTATTTGAATGAATTTGATCAAATCATAGAAGATAAAAGCGATGATGGTGAGCCAAAAGGAACTTCTGCTATGCCTTGTTTGAATGTCTTAAGAGGGGCTTTACTTGTTAATTGCGCGGTGATTGTGGTGCGTTATTTTGGAGGGATTAAACTTGGTACAGGCGGTCTTGTAAGAGCTTATAGTGAAGCTACAAATGAAGCTATTTTAAATGCAACACTTTTAGAATTTGAAGCTAAAAATATTTTAATTTTAAACATTCCTTTTCATCTTTATGCAAGATTTGAGCATTTTTTAAATAAAAATAACATTTCATATGAAAAAAAATTTCAAGAAAATGTTGAACTGATTTTAAGTGTTAATGCAAAAGAAGAAGAGGAATTTAAAAAATTTGCAAAAGAGTTTGAATTTAGCGGACTTATTTGGAAGTAAGCGTTTGCTTACTTCATTTTTATAAAGAACTTAAAAGATCTTTTACCATATCTTTTTGTGGTTCTTGTTTTTCTTCTATATTAGCTTGCATAGGAGTTTCGTTTTGTCCTCTAAAACGATAATTATAAATATTTGACATATTTGAGCTAAAAATTCCTGTGCTAAATTGATCTTGACTCATAGCTTTTGAAAAAAGCTCATCAAGTTTTATGCTTTGCTCGTTTAAATTTTCACTATTGCTTTGACTAAGTAAAGACATAAAGTCTTCATTAGCTCCTTGAGTGCTTTTATAAGCACTACTTTGACCATATCCATACTCTTTAACCGATAAATTATCATGGTTAACTTGCATGTTTTCTCCTTTCAAAATATTACAAGGAAAAAACAAGCAAAAATCATTCCTTAATCGCCATGAGTTGGATAGTATTCGGCTTCTATTTCATTGTTTTTGATAAACTCTTCTCTAGCTTTATTACAGCGCTCATCCCTTAGTTTTCTATAAGCATTTCTACTTTCTAATTCTTGAGAAGTTAAAGGGCGATCTTCTAAAAATGAAATGTGAAAATAAGTATCATCTTCTTTGCTGAATTTTTCATAAAATTCAACATAGTCAAAATAATCTTTTTCGCTTTGAAAATCAATACTTTCTTCTACATAAATAGTTGGGCCAAAACCTCTGTGATTTTGAGTAAAATGTCCAAAACCAGCTGCATATTTTATCTTAAACGAATTCATTCTAAACCTCCTAAAAATTCGTCATAACTTCCTTTAAAATCTGTTAATTTCCCATCTTCTAAAAACCATATACGATTAGCAAAAGCACTAATTAGTTCTCTATCGTGGCTTATGCATATCACACAACCTTTGAAATTATACAAGGCTTCACCTAATGCAATGATACTTTCAAGATCTAAATGATTATCCGGTTCATCTAAAAGTAAGAAATTTCCACGTTCTAACATTAATTTTGAAAGCATTAAGCGGTGTTTTTCGCCCCCGCTTAAGCTAGAAGCCATTTTCTCTTGATCGCTTCCGCTAAAGAGCATTCTACCAAGACATTTGCGAATTTCATCCAAATCTTTGAATTTTTCACTCATTAGCCATTCATAAAGTTTCAAATCTTCATTAATTAAATTCGTTGTATCTTGTGAAAAATATCCCATTTCTATGGTAGCACCAAGGTGGATGTGGCCACTATCGGGTTCTAATTTTGATGCGATGATTTTAGCTAAAGTGCTTTTTCCAACACCATTTGCACCGATTAAGGCTATTTTATCACCTTTTTCTAATTTCAATTCTAAATTTTCAAATAAGGTTCTATCATAAGCTTTGCTAATGCCTTTTAATTCTAAAACCTCATTTCCTATTTCTCTATTTGTTCTAAAAACTATACTAGGATCACGCCTACTTGAAGTTTTAATCTCTTCAAGTTCAAGTTTTTCTAAAGCTTTAGCTCTGCTTGTAGCTTGTTTGGCTTTTGAAGCATTAGCACTAAAACGACGTATGAAATTTTCTAATTCTTCTCTTTCTTTTAAGGTTTTATCGCGTTTGAGTTCAGCTTGTTTAGCAAGTAAGGTTGAAGCCATATACCAGTCATCATAATTTCCAGCAAAATCGCGTATTTGTTTAAAATCCACATCTAAAATTCTTGTACAAACTTTATTTAGAAAATGTCTATCATGACTAATTACTACTAAAGTTCCCTCATGTCTTAAAAGCTCATTTTCAAGCCAAGAAATAGCTTCTAAGTCAAGGTTGTTTGTAGGTTCATCTAAAAATAACACATCAGCACCTAAAAATAATACTTGTGCTAATAAAACTTTAAATTTATCCGCACTTTGTAAAGTACTCATGAGAGCATTAAAATCTTTAATATTTAAAGAACTAAGAATTTTTTCACATCTAAGTTCACAATCATAGTTTGGATCTTCTTCTGCTGTTATGATTTCAAGCTCGCTTAATCTATCATTGATTTCATCGGTAAATTCTTCACTCATATAAAGTTTTTCTTTTTCTTTTAGTGCATCATATAATCTTTTATTTGCACACATTACCGCATCTTTGATAGTGTAGTTTTCAAAAGCAAATTGATCTTGTCCTAATACAGCGATTTTTAAATTTGGATCTATACAAATTTCTCCACTACTTGATTCTATTTCGCCTGAGAGAATTTTTAAAAAGGTTGATTTTCCTGCACCATTTGCGCCTATAAGTCCATATCTTTCACCACGGTTTAATTTTAAATTCACATCTTCAAATAAAAGTTGGTTTGCAAAACGCATAGTGAGATTTTTTACTTCTACCATTAATATTCCTAAGTTTTTTGCTTGAAATTGTATCAAATAATGAGTATTATTTGAAATCTTTCATAGAAATTTCTTTTAAAAGTTTCTTATTGTCTTCAAGAAAATCATAAAATACATCTATTGCAAAACCTGTAATAATTGCAACATAAATTTCTGATTCTAGTTGTGTTATGCTATAAATCCCTTCTATTTTTACATATTCTAGCATATTAGCATCTATTGTTAGGACTGAAAATAAAAAAGGCGAAAAAGCTTTAACACTACAAAATCTAATATTTGGAATATTACTGTCAATGATAAATTTAAAATTTTGAAAACCAAAGTTAAAATATTTAATTTCATTAAAAGCTTCAATTTTATCTTTTTCAAAAATTGCAGCTGTTTCAAAATCACTTTGATTTAATTTTTCTTTTATAGCTATATCAAACATTTCATCATAGTGTGATATATAAAAATTTTTTAATTGTTGGTCTAAAAGAGTGATGATTTTTGGATCATCACATCTTGGTAAAAAATTTGCAAAAACAAAGGTGTGAAAAAATAAAAATAAAAGAATTTTTTTCATAAAAAACCTTTGAACTATTTTTGAATTAATCTTCCGTTTTCAAATTTTTGCTCATCTATTATAGCGCCATTTCTGTATGTTCTAAAAATACCATTTTTTAAATCATTTTTATATTCTTCTTCTGAAATTAAGGCTCCATCTGGACTATACGTTTTAAAAATTCCATCTTTTTTGCCATCTTTGTTATAATTTTGCTCTAAAACGATATTACCATTAGAAGCATATAATTTATAAACACCGATATATTTTCCATTTTTATAAGTTCCCTCGGCTTCTATTTTTCCATCATCATAATAAGATTTAAATTGTCCATCATATTGATTGTTTTTAGTTTGTGCTTCAAGTTGGAGCTGTCCATTTTCAAAATATTGTTTTACAAATCCTTCTTTTTTACCATCTTTATATTCTTCTTCACTTTGTAGTTGTCCATTACTAAAAAAAGTTCTTTTTACTCCATGAATTCTAGATTGAGAATTGTAAGGAATTTCTTCTTTAAGATTTCCATTTGTATATTGACTTTGGTTTACTTTAACTGTATCGCTAGGTTGTCCTGGAAATTTTTCTCCACCGCATGCTACAAATAAACTTGCTAACCCTGCTATAAAAGCAATCTTAATTTTTTTGTTCATTTTTATCCTTTGATATTATTTTTTCATTTTGTATAATTATTGTTTGCTGTGATTTGTTTATGAAAGACCATATTAAACAAACAATCCATACTATTAAAGTCCATCCTAGTAATAAATTTAAAGCAATAATTGCAAACCAATTGCTATGTTTTCTACAAAGTGCTATTACTGATGGAAGCATATATAATGTAAATATTATAATAGCTGTAGTATTGCCTATCTCTTCAGCACTCACATTCAACTCCTCCTTAATTTTTAACTTAGATTTTATTTTTAAAATTATAAAAAATAAATATAAAATAAATCTTAAAAAACATAATATTTATTTATTTTTTAGAAAATAAGAATAAATATTATGCTGTTATCTTTTAAATAATTTTCAAGTATGCTCAAAAATATTAATTTTTACAAAGAAGAATTTAAATATGACAAAACGAGATATAGCAGGCTTTTTAGGAGTTGATGTGCAAACTTTACGCAATTGGCAAAAAACTCGTCCAAATCTTTACCGTGTTATTATGCAAGGTTTGGCTATTGAAGAAGCTGTAAAAGAAAGCAAAGAGCATTATGAAAAACTTTCATCTATTGCAAAGGATGCACAAAAATATGTAATGAAAAAATAATTCAAAATTGTTGTATAATTTTTAAAATTATTTTTAAGTTAAGGTTATTTGATTGAGTTTAGTTTTATTATCTTTTTTACCTTCTTTTAGTCTTGTTTTGGAGTTTTTAGCTTTATTCTTAGCTTATTTTTTTAAGCAAAATAAGATTTTTTTCTTACTTTTGTTGATTTTATGTGCTAGGGCTTTATCTTTAGTGGCAAGTGAATATCAAGCGCATTTGTTTATCTCGGTGTTTTTGCCTTTTTCTTTTGTGCTTTTTGTATTTTTGCAAGATAGCAAACTTGTGTTTGAAAGAATTAATCTCATTAAATTTGCGTATTTAGCCTTCATGGGTTTTGTAGCGTTAATACTTAGTACAAGTACTAATTTTAATGCAAGCATTACAAGTGAAATTTTTGGTCTTTCAACGCAATTTTTTAAGCCTATTAGTGAGTTAAGCTTTTGTGTGTTTTGGGTGGGAATGATATTTTTATTATTTTCGTATTTTAAAAATAATGATTTTCATTTTTTACTTGCTTATATGGGCTTGAGTGTGCAGTTTTTATTTTACAATAGTGTTGATTTGGGTTATTATGAATTTGCTTCTTTGGTATTGATAGGATTTTTAGCCTATAAAGCTTATAAAATAGCCTTTTTTGATACTTTAACCAATTTGCCAAATTTAAAAGCCTTAAGAAGATATGCCCAAGGGCTTGAAAATTTTCATTTAGCCTTGATTGAAGTAAAAAATATCAATGAAATTTATCATCAAAAAGGCTCAAAAATGGGCGAGTTTATAATGTATGAGTTTGCTAGGATTTTAAAAAAAGCCTTACATACTAGGGTTTTTAAAGATGATAAGGATTATTTTATCATTGTATTTGAAAATGAAAGTATGGCTTTTGTGCAAAGCAAACTTCAAATGCTTGAAAATTTTATGCAAAAATATAGTTTTGAATTTAAAGATCAAAATGCAAAATTAGAAATTAAACTTTGTTTATCAAGCAAAAATGAAAACATAGAAGAAAGTTTAAAACAAGCAAAATTAGAACTTAGAAGACAAAAGGATTAAAATGTTAGATTTGATTTTTAGAGAGTATGATATAAGAGGGCTTTACCCAAGTGAGTTAAATGAAAAAAGTGTAAAAGCCATAGGCTATGCTTTGGGTTTAGAAATGAAAGCAAGGGGTTGTGAGAAGGTAAGCGTAGGTTATGATGCAAGATATAGTGCAAATGAACTTTTTAATTATTTAATCAGTGGTTTAAATAAAGCTAATATGCAAGTTTTCAATATAGGCTTAGCACCAACTCCTATGGGGTATTTTAGTTTGTTTTTTGATGATATTTTTGATGCAAATATCATGATAACAGGCTCACATAATCCAAAAGAATACAATGGCTTTAAAATCACGATTAATAAAGAAAGTTTTTTTGGTACTGATTTGAAAAAGCTTTCTTTAACAGTGCAAGAGTATTTAGAACTTGAAATCAATGATGATTTAAGATATGAAAATTATGATGTTAAAAGCTTATATATAGACTTTTTAGCTAAACATTTTTCACATCTTAAGGACTATAAAGAAAAAATCATCATTGATTGCGCAAATGGAGCTACTGGAGTGATTATAAAGCCTTTGGTGGAAAAATTAAATCTTAATGCGCAAATTTTATTTGAAAATCCTGATGGAAATTTCCCAAATCATGCGCCCGATCCAACAGAGCTTGAAAATTTACACGCATTGCAAGCTGCATTAAAAGAAAATGAAAATGCAAAAATGGGCTTTGCTTTTGACGGAGATGGAGATCGTTTAGTAGTCGCAAGTAAAGATTATGTATTTAAGGGTGATGAGCTTTGCTATTTATTTGCTAAAAATATAAAAAATCCTAGAGTTTTAGGTGAAGTAAAATGTTCTAAAAATCTTTTCGATGAGGTGGCTAAATTTGGTTTTATCATGATGGGTAAGACTGGGCATTCTAATATTAAAAAAATGATGAAAGAGCAAAATATCGACATAGCAGCAGAACTTAGTGGGCATATTTTCTTTAAAGATAGATATTTTGGTTATGATGATGGAATTTATGCATTTTTAAGAACCTTAGAGCTTTTAGTGAATGGTTTTGATATAGAAAAATTAGTTAAAGAATTGCCAAAACTTTATGCAAGTGAAGAGATTAAGCTTAAGGTTAGTGAAGAAAATAAATTTCAAATCATAGAAAAATTTAAAGAAAAAGTAAAAGCAAACGCTTTTGAAAATGTGCTTGATTGCAATGAAATTGACGGAGTTAGAATCACCTTTAAAGAAGGCTGGGTGCTTTTGCGTGCTTCTAATACAAGCCCATATCTTATCATGCGCACCGAAGCTACAAGTGCTGAATTTAAAGATTTTTTAGAAGCAAGGGTAAAAGAACTTTTCGAAGAAATCATAAAAGAGCTTGCATAAGTTCTTTTACATCAATATTTTTTGTGTATAAATATGCTCTTAAGAGTTTAGGGATTTTTGCTTTTCTATAAATTTCTTTAAATTCTTTCGGCATTTTCTCACAACTTATAAAAGGAAAAATCAAAACTTTTTCTTGTATATAAACAATGCCTATTTTATGTGAAATCACTCCATCGCCTTTTAAAGCTTCTTGTCTTTGTTTGGCGCTTAAAAGTACTCCAAGTTTTTTAAAGCATTTTGCGATTAAACTTTCATCTTTATGAGTAATGTAAATATTTTTAAATTCACAGATATTTTCTTCTTTTAAGTCTTTTTCTAGGTATTTAAAGCTTTTTTTTACTCCATTTGGATAAAGCTTTAAAAACTCATTGGCAAAATTTTTGCGTATAAAATTTCTAAAATATTTTTCATCATCATTACTCTCATCATGAAAATAAGCGATATTGTTGTCTTTTAGGTAGTTTGAAATTTCTTCTTTTGGAATTTCAAGTAAGGGTCTTATGATAGTAAAATATTTCCTTTTTTCAATATCTTTAAAACCAAGCAATTCTCTAAGCCCTGAACCTTTGGAAAATTGCATTAAAAACCATTCTAGTTTATCATTTAAATGATGAGCTAGTAAAAGATTATCATAAGAGTGATTTTTGCAAAGTTCTTCAAAAAACTCATAACGCAAAGCCCTTGCGCAAGCTTCGAAATTTTTTGTTATCTTGGGTGCGGTTTTGATGTAAATTTTTTTATGAAAATGCTTGGCTAATTCTTTGGCACTTTGTTCTTCTTTATCACTATTTTTGCGAGTTTTATAGTTTATAAAAGCAAGATCAAAATCTATATTTTTTTCTAAAAGCATGAAAAATAAAGCACTAGAATCACTCCCATGAGAAAACGCTAAAAGATTTTTCCCTTGCTTTAAATGATTTAAATATTTGCTATCAATCATCAAACTTTCTTAAGGCTTTTGCAATGAGTTTTTTATCTAAGCTCTGTGTGATTTCACACTCATAAAGCTCACCCATTTCTAAATCTCCACAATCACTTTCATTGATGAGAATTTCTCCATCAATATTTCTATCCCAACGCAAATCTTTTGCACCGATGAAAAATTCTCCTTCAGAGCTTTGACCTTCACAAAATGCTAAGGTTTTTTTACCAACTTGTTGATTAAAGCTTTTTTCTATGCATTCATCAACAATTTTTTCTATCACTTTTAATCTTGCATTGATGATTTTACTAGGAATTTGTTCCATTTCAAAAGCTGCGGTATCTTCTTCTTTAGAATAAGCAAAAACACTAATTCTATCAAAACCAAATTCTTTTATAAAAGCGCATAATTCTTCAAAGTCCTCATCACTCTCTCCAGGGTGTCCTACTATAAAACCTGTGCGTAAAAATGAATTTGGGGCTTGTTTCATTAAATTTAAAAGTTCGATTAATTTAGCTTTGTTAGCTCCGCGTTTCATGATTTTAAGCATATTATCACTGATGTGTTGTAAAGGCATATCAAAATAATTTACAAAAACTTTTGATTGAATGATTTTTTCTATCACTTCTTTGCTAATACTTGTTGGATATAGATATAAAATTCTAGCAGCCTTTACACCTTGGATATTTTCTATAGCTTCAATAAGCTTTAAAAGTCCATCTTTTTGACCTTGATCAAACAAATATGAACTTGTATCTTGAGCGATAAAAGAAAAGTCTTTATAGCCTTTTTTAACAAGTTCTTTTACTTCATTTATAATACTTTCTAAGCTTCTTGATTTGAGTTTGCCTTTAAAACTTGGTATAGCGCAAAATGAACATTTTTGATTGCATCCTTCAGCTATTTTGATAAAAGCGTGATAATTTGATCCTGTGATTACACGATTGGTATTTTTATCTTGCAAGTAAGTGGAATTTGAAAAAAGATTAGTTTTTTTAAGTATCATTTCATCAATTTTTTCATAATCTCCCACACCGGTAAAAAGATCAACTTCAGGTAGTTCTTTCATTAATTCCTCGCGGTAGCGTTGCATTAAACATCCTGTTACAACTAACAATGAATCTTTTTTTCTTTGCTCGTGTAAGTCTAAAATCGCATTTATGCTTTCTTTTTTAGCACTATCTATAAAGCCACAGGTATTTACAATCAAAACATCAGCTATGCTTGGCTCATCACAAATTTCATAATCACTTAATCTTCCAAGCATGATTTCACTATCAACTAAATTTTTATTACAACCTAAAGACATTAAAAAAAGTTTTGGCATATTTCTCACTTTAAATATTTTATTTTTTTGCTAAAATTATAAGATTAAATTATATCAAAATTAGAAAGAAAATTTTTATGGATAATTACGAATACAGCGAACTTTTAAAAAAATTAAAAAACAAAGTTGGAAATATCGCTTCTATTATTAAGCCTGAAGAGATAAAAGCTAGATTAAAAGAAATAGAAAATTTAGAAAATTCCCCTTCTTTTTGGAGTGATGTAAAACAAGCAGGAGTGATAGGTAAAGAAAAAACTAAAATTTCAAATTTATTAAAAAACTACGAGAACGCTTTCAATGCTTTAAATGACGCTAGTGAGCTTTTTGATCTAGCAAATAGTGAAAATGATTTAGACACTATAGAAGCTTTATTTGAAGATGCAAATAAGCTAGAAGATCTTATTGTAAATCTTGAAATTTCTATGCTTTTAAGTGGGGAAAATGATGGTAAAAATGCCATAGTTTCCATTCACCCAGGAGCAGGTGGAACGGAGAGTAATGACTGGGCTAGCATGCTTTATAGGATGTATTTGAGATTTTGTGAAAGAGAAGGTTTTAAAGTAGAAACACTTGACTTTCAAGAAGGCGAAGAAGCAGGGCTTAAAGATGTTAGCTTTTTAGTAAAAGGTGAAAATGCTTATGGGTATTTAAAAGCTGAAAATGGCATTCATCGTTTAGTAAGAACTTCTCCATTTGATAGTGCAGGGCGTCGCCATACGAGTTTTTCTAGTGTGATGGTTTCACCTGAACTTGATGATGATATAGAAATAGAAATTGAAGAAAAAGATATAAGGATTGATTATTATAGAGCAAGCGGAGCAGGTGGACAGCATGTTAATAAAACTGAATCAGCAGTGCGTATAACTCATATGCCAAGTGGTATAGTAGTGCAATGTCAAAATGATAGAAGTCAACATAAAAACAAAGCCACAGCTTTTAAAATGTTAAAATCACGCCTTTATGAACTTGAGCTTATGAAACAACAAGATGAAGCAAATTCAAGTGAAAAAAGTGAGATAGGTTGGGGGCATCAAATCCGCTCTTATGTACTTTTTCCTTATCAACAAGTTAAAGATACACGCTCAAATGAAGCTTTTTCACAAGTTGATAATATCTTAGATGGGGATATTAAAAAAATCATAGAAGGTGTTTTAATAGCGCAAAAAGCGCAAGATTGATACTACAAAAGGATATTAAATGGAAAAAATTCTAGTTTGTGTAGATGTTTTAGAGCCTTGTAGGGAAAGTTTGCATTATGGGGTGTATTTAGCTAAAAAGCTAGATTTACCTTTAATGTTTTTATACACAATAGAACCAAATTTTACTAATGCTGAATTAGCTTGTAGTTTTGGCATAGGCGCTAGTGGATGTGTGATTGAAGATTTAGTAGAAGAGCAAAGTCAAAAAAATGAAAATCTTTGCAAAAAAGGGCAAAGAATTTTAGAAGAATTTTGTGCTTATGCAAAAGAACAAGGCGTAAAAGAATGCTTTAGTGTGCAAAGAGATGGAGATTTGGAAGAAGTTTTAAAAGAATACAATGATCAAATAAGATTAGCCATAGCAGGTTTAAAAGGCGGAGGTAAGAAAAACAAAATAGGCATTCATACAGAAGAATTAGTAAGAGCTTTAAATGTGCCTATTTTGCTTGTAAATTCTGCTTTTAAAGAGATTAAAAGTGTGATGATGGCTTATGATGGGAGTAATTTAGCTAAAAAGGCCATAGAACAAGCCATTAAAAGACCTATTTTTAAAGAAGCAAAGCGTTATGTGGTAAATGTATCTAAAGATGAAAAATCTTCTTGTGAGTTATTAGCTCAAGTAAGTCAAATTTTTAAAGAAGCAAATTTAAATGTACAAACTCAGCATTTAAACGGAGAGATTGCTCAAGCTTTATTTGATTTTGGCGAGCAAAATGATATAGATTTATTGATCATGGGGGCTTATTCACATCACTGGTTAAAAAGTATTTTATTTGGTAGTTTGACAAATGATATTTTAACTAAGGCTAAAAAACCTTTATTGTTAATTCGCTAATGCTACATCATAGGCTTTTAAATCACTATATTAGCATTTATCATAAAAGTACCAAACGATTTCTTTTTGTTTGGACTTTGCTTGCTATAGTACCTTTGTTTTGTAGTTTTTTATTTGATGAGCTTGCTATTTATGCAACAGGTAAAATTACTTCTGAAATTTTATTTTTAATTTTAAATATTATTCCTATTATGGTGGCTATAGCATTGATGATGTTTTTGCTTATTAGTATTTGGGCTGCTTTTAGTAGTAAGATTAATATTAAAGAAAAATTTTTTATTATTTTATATGCTTATGTTTTGATATGGTTTGCGTATGGGAATTTGTATTATTTTTCTTGTGATGTAGATAATTATAATAGAATGTTAATTACTACTCAAAAAAATGAAAATTTAGATATTGTGGATTTGCAAGAAAAAGTTATAGAGGTACAGTTTCAAACCCCTATAAGAGGAATTCATAATTTTTGGTCTTTAGATGATGACTTAAAACCTCAAATTCAAAATAGAATAAAAGGTTTGGTTGATTGTTATTATTTTAGTGGAGTTACTATGCTAACAATAGGTTTTGGCGATGTAACACCTGTTAGTTCTTTGTTAAGATTATTTAGTGTATTTCAAGGATTTTTAGGGCAGGTTATTGTTGTGATTGCTATGGGGCTTTGGATTAACCAAGCAGGTAAGCAATAGCTTACCTTGCGATTAATGTTTTATAGCATATTTATTTTGTATTTCTTCATGTCCTAGTATTTTTTGAACATTGCAGTTTTTATCAATATCTAATTTTTTAACATCATAGTGAAAATTAGTACAATTGTGCAATAAAAATGCCATTGTTTTAGCATTGTGTACATCCCATCTTGATAAATCTTGATCAAATTGTTTGCAGTTTTCAAACATATGTGCCATTGTAATGGCATTATGCACATCCCAATTTTCTACTTTATGATTAAATTTAAGACAATTACAAAACATATACTTGGTATCTTTAACATTTGACATATTCCAAGAAGATAAGTCTTGATCAAAAGATTCACAATCAAAAAACATTCCTTCCATGTTTTCAACATTTCTAACATTCCATTTAGAAATATCATGATTAAAGCTTTTGCAGCAATAAAACATATAAGACATATCTTTAACATTTGATACATCCCATTTTTCTATACCATTAAAATTAGTCCTAGTAGAATAGTAGAATAAATAAGACATATCCGTGATTAAGCTTACATCGATTTCATCTAAGGTAATAAGCTCTTCTCTAACAAGAGCAACTAATTCACATTTTGTTTTAGGCGTAAACATGTTAGCTCCTTTTTTTTGTATTTATTTCATCTCAATTATAATACTATTTAAATATAAAGTAGTAAAAAATAAATATTAAATTAATAAAAAAATATAAAATACAATTTTATGTTTCATAATGAAACATATTATAAATTTAATAGGAAAATTAAGCTAATTGATATAAAGATTAACCATATAAAAAGCAAAAATGCCATCAAAAATGGTTTAAAACCTGCATTTTTTAAAACATTTTTATGGATATTCACTCCCAAAGCTACCATAGCCATAGAAAGTAAAAGTGTATCTATGGTTTGTATGCTTGGTTTTATATAATTAAGTGCAAAATCGGTATTTAATATTTCAAGTGAGCTAATACCACATGCAAATAAAAACCATAAGGCAAAATAAGGAATATTTGCTTTAATGGAGATTTTTTCATTATTTTTGCTTAGAAATTTCAATGAAAAAAGACTTAAGAAAATTAAAAAAGGCACTAGCATTAAAACACGTATCATTTTTTCTATGACAGCACCATCTCCTGCTTGCACAGCTTCACCTGCTGCAACAGCATGTGCAACTTCATGTAAGCTTGCTCCCATGAAATACCCCATTTGCTTTAAGCTCAAAAAATCAAACCAACCTAAATTCCAAGCAAAAGGATATAAAAACATCCCTAAAGTTCCAAAAACCACCACAGTACAAACTGCTACGCCAACTTTAGCAGAGCCACCTTTAACAACGCTTTCACTTGCCATCACAGCAGCTGCTCCACAAATGCTTGAGCCACTACTTATAAGTATGCTTTCTTTAAGATCAAGTTTAAATAATTTTCCTAGCAAAAGCCCTATAAAAAAGGTAGAAAATACCACTAAAAATGCTAGTAAAATCCCATTTAATCCAACTTTTTCTAAATCATTAAAAGTAATTCTAAAGCCATAAAGTATAATTCCAAGTCTTAAAATTTCTTTTGTTGCTATGCTTAAAACTCCTGATTTTTTAAGTAAATTTGTATTTTGATGTGCTAAATTTCCTATTAAAGCTCCCAAAATCACGGCTATGATTAAAGCTGAAATTCCAAGATTTTTAAAAAAATTAAGCTCAGAGATAGCAAAAGCACAAAAAGCAAGAGTAAAAAGCAGTAAAAAAGCTTCAAATTTTCTATTTTTATATATATTTTTATGCATGAATTTTTCCTTTTTTTGTTTTTTTGTAATATTAATGATTTTTTTATGATAAGTAAAATTAATTTTATTTGATATAATGATTAAAAATATTTATCAAAAGAGTACTTATGACTTTTAAACAAATAAAATATTTTCAAGCTTTGTGTAGAAATTTAAATTTAAGAGCTTGTGCTAAAGAATTAAGTATAACTCAATCTGCTTTGTCTTTAGCTATATTTGAACTTGAAAAAAGTTTAAACACCAAGCTTTTTGATAGAAATGCTAAATTTTTAAGCTTAAATGAAAAAGGAAAGGTTTTTTTAAAACAAATCACTCCTTTGATTTTAGAATTTGAGCGCATAGAAAAAGCAATGCAAGATGATCAAAGCTATGAAATAAGTATGAAAGTTAGTCAAAATGTAGGCACTTATTTACTAGGATCTTTTTTAGATCAAAAGGCAGAAAATATCAAGTTAAATTTGTCTTTGGATAATAGTCAAAATATTATCAAAGATATTTTAGATAAAGAAATAGATATAGGTTTGATTGAAGGAATTTGCAAAGATAAGGATATAAAAAAGATTAAAATTTGTGATGATGAGCTTATTGTGGTGAGTAAAAATGACTTCAAAAAAGAATTTTTCATAGATGAGTTAAAGGATTTTAAATGGTTAAGTCGTGAGCAAGGTTCAGGTGCAAAAGAAGTGTTTTTAAATGCTTTGCCTAAAGATATAAAGCTTAATTTAGCTTATGAGCTAAACTCAACTGCTATGATAAAAGAGTTGGTTAAAAAAGGTAAATTTTTAGCAGTTTTACCCAAATTTAGCGTTAAAGAAGAACTTGAAACTAAAAGCTTATTTGAAGTGAGATTAAAAAATTTTAAAATTTCAAGAGAGCTTTGCTTGATTTATCATAAAAATAAAGAACCAAGCAAGAAATTTATAAATTTATGTGAGTTTTTAAAACTTTGCGTTCAAAAAGATTTAGCTTAATTCTTGAATACATTTTTTAAAAAGCTCCCCTCTTTCTTCATAAGATTTAAACTGATCTAAGCTCGCACAAGCAGGGCTTAGCAGGGCTACTTCATCATTAGTTAAGTTTTGATTGATTTTTTCTACTGCTTTAGGTAAAAACTCACAAAAATGTGCTTTTAAATTAGCATTTTTAGCATATTCAAGCATTTTATTAGTGCTTTTTCCTATGGCATAAAGCTCTATATCAAGCTCTTTCATAAAAGTAAATAAAGCACTTAAATCCACTCCCTTATCATCCCCGCCTATGATAAGATGAATTTTTTTATCCTTATAGCGTTTAAGAGCAGCTAAACTAGCATCCAAATTAGTTGCTTTAGTATCATTTACCCAAAGTCTATTTTTATGATCAAATATTTCTTCAAGTTTATTTTTTTCTATTTTAAACTCATTTAAAAGCTTGTAAGAGCAACGATCTAGTATGATTTTTTCTATACTTAAGGCAATAAGTGCATCAAGTAAAAATGGGGTTTTAAAATGAATTTTTTCTAAGTCAATTTGCATTTTTTTAGCTAAATCTTGCTCATCTTCATAGCTTATAACATAAGCATGAGTTGGATAAGCCTCATATTTTTTAGGTAAAATTACCACATCATTTTCATTCATTCTTTCAAGCACGCTAAGCTTTGCTTGCTCATAATTTTCAAAGCTTTTATGCCAAGAAAGATGATCAGGTGTGATAGGTAAAAGCGCATAAATTTCAGGTTTAGCTATTTTGGTGTAAAAAAGTGAAAAAGATGAGCTTTCTAAAATCCATAATTTAGCATTAGCATCCATTTGTGCTAAAGGAGTTCCTATGTTTGCTCCCATTTGTGCATTGATGTGTTTTAAAAGATGATGTGTCATTTGAGTGGTGGTGGTTTTGCCATTTGTTCCGCTTATCCAAACACTTTTTGGCATACCATCATAGAAAAAATCATACTCGCTGCTTAAATTTCTTGCTTGCTGTATGAGAAGATGATCACTTGGAAAACCAGGACTTGGAATTTCTAAGTCGCTTTTTAAAGGATCAAATTCACAAGGCGGTAAAAGTGTATTGTTAAATTCATCCTTACTTATATTTGTAAAATGATCATCATAAATATCGCAATTTCCAAAACGCTGTGCAAAAGCTTTGGTTGTTTTTCCGTATCCAAAAAGTGAAATTTTCATTATCTTAACTTTATACTAATTAATGCAATAATATTTGCAAGTAAGGCTATCATCCAAAAACGCACGATGATTTTATTTTCCACCCAACCTATTTTTTCAAAATGATGATGAATAGGTGCCATTTTAAATACTCTTTTATTAAAGATTTTAAAACTTCCTACTTGTAAAATCACTGAAATAGTTTCTAAAACAAATACAAAACCTATAAGCAAAAGTAAAATTTCATTTTTACTTACTATACCAAGATAGCCTAAAAATGCCCCTATACTTAAACTCCCACTATCTCCCATAAAAACTTGTGCAGGATAGCAGTTATACCACAAAAAACCCATAAGCGCGCCAACCAAAGCTGAGCTTAGCACCACAAGTTCTCCTAAACCTTGAATTTTAGGTAAAAATAAATAAGAACTATAAATAGCATTTCCACTTAAATACAAAAAAGCACCAAGGCTTAAAAGAGAAAATATAGAAGGCACAGTTGCAAGACCATCAAGCCCATCGGTTAAATTTACAGCATTAGAGCTTGATACAATAACTAAAATCCATAAAAACAACATAAACATACCACCATCAAAAACAGCATGCTTGTAAAAAGGTAAATAAAATTCAGTATTTATATCAAATAAATATAACAATCCAACACAGATAAAAGCAGCACTAAATTGCCCTAGAAGTTTCATTTTTGGACTTAATCCTGCGTGATTGTCTTTTTTTAAAATTTTCCCCAAATCATCTACTAAGCCTATAGTGCAAAATAGTACTAAACACAATAATCCAACGATTACAAAACTATTATTTAAATCAGCGCTTAAAACACTTGCTATGATAGTAGCAAAGATAAAAACAAGCCCACCCATAGTAGGGGTATGAGATTTAGCTTGGTGTGATTGTGGAGCGTATTCATAAATAGGTTGATTTGCTTTTTTATTTTGAGCCCATTTGATAAATTTTGGCATTAAATACAAACTCAAAAACAAAGCGATAAAAAATGCAAAACCAGCACGCACGCTAATATAAGAAAAAAACATATAATTTGTATATTCTGTAAGATAAAGCAAAATTTTAACCTTATATTTGTTTTTTAAAAGCATAATTTTAGTAAAATCACATAAATAAATTATAAAAAAGAGTAAAAAATGAGTCAAAAATGTATTTTGATAATTACAGATGGTATAGGACATAATACAAATTCAAACTATAATGCTTTTTTTCATGCTAAAAAGCCAACTTATGATAAGCTTTTTAAAAATACTCCTAATGTTTTAATAAAAACAAGCGGTTTGGCAGTTGGTTTGCCTGAAGGTCAAATGGGCAATAGCGAAGTAGGGCATATGTGTATAGGTAGTGGGCGCATAATCTATCAAAATTTAGTCAAGATAAATAAAGCCATAGAAAATGACACTTTAA
This sequence comes from Campylobacter sp. FU_520, assembly GCF_025772385.1. Lineage (NCBI taxonomy): Bacteria > Pseudomonadati > Campylobacterota > Epsilonproteobacteria > Campylobacterales > Campylobacteraceae > Campylobacter > Campylobacter sp. FU_520. Next base: position 44,974 of record NZ_JAKMRZ010000007.1, read on the forward strand.
AAGACAATAAGGCTTTAAAAGATTTATTACAAAAATGCAAAAGAGTACATATTATAGGGCTTTATAGTGATGGCGGGGTGCATTCTATGCATACACATTTTAATGCACTTTTAAAAATTTGTAAGCAAGAAAATAAAGAAGTTTTTGCACATGCAATTAGCGATGGCAGGGATTGTCCTCCAAATTCAGGTTTAGAATTTATAAAATCTTTACAGGAATTTTGCGAAAAAGAAGGGGTTAATTTTGCTTCTTTATCGGGAAGATTTTATGCTATGGATAGAGATAAGCGCTATGATAGGGTTAAGTCTTATTATGATGCTTTATTTGCTAAGGCGCCAAAGTGTGATGATTTTGTGCAATTTATACAAAAAAGCTATGATGAAAATATCACAGATGAGTTTTTAAGCCCAGTTGTTAGTCAACACTTTGATGGAATTAAGGCTGAAGATGGTGTGATTTTTATCAATTTTAGAAATGATAGAATGCGTCAATTAGTTGCTTCTTTAACTCAAGAAAGCTTTAATGAATTTCCAAAAGAAGTACTTGTAAAAAATGCCATTACTATGAGTTTGTATGATGAGAGTTTTAAACTGCCTGTGATGTTTGAAAAAGAAGAATTAAATAATACCTTAGCTTCTGTGATAGCTAATGCAAATTTAAGCCAACTTCACACAGCTGAGACAGAAAAATACGCCCATGTAACCTTTTTCTTTAATGGAGGAAAAGAAGAATTAGAGTGTAATGAAACAAGAGTTTTAATTCCAAGTCCTAAGGTAAAAACATATGATGAAAAACCTCAAATGAGTGCTAAAGAAGTCGCAGATGAGGTGCTTAAGGGTATAGAAAATGGTATGGATTTTATCGTAGTAAATTTTGCAAATGGTGATATGGTAGGACATACGGGTGATTTTAATGCTGCAATTAGTGCGGTTGAATGTGTGGATGAGTGTTTAGGTAGGGTTATTGCTAAAGCAAGAGAGTATGATTATGCTTTTATTATTACTTCAGATCATGGAAATTGTGAAGCGATGAGGGATGAAAATGAAAATATGCTTACTAACCACACAACCTTTGATGTTTTTGCTTTTGTAGAAGCCAAAGGAGTAGAAAAGCTTAAAGAAGGCATGGGGCTTAGTAATATAGCACCAAGCGTGCTTAAAATTTTAAACTTGCCTATTCCAAAAGAAATGGATGAGGCTTTATTTTAATTTAAAGGAGAACAATGAAATTTAGTGGAAAAAATGTTTTAATAACAGGTGCAAGTAAAGGTATAGGTGCAGCAATAGCCAAAGAATTAGCAAGTTATGGTTTAAAAGTTTGGATTAATTATAGAAGCAAGCCTGAGCTTGCTGATGCGCTAAAAGAAGAGATAGAAAAAAGTGGTGGCACTGCAGCTGTGATTAAATTTGATGCAAGCGTTGAAGAAGAATTTACAAGCGCTATTGCAACTATAGTAGAAAGTGATGGTGAGCTTAGTTATTTAGTTAATAATGCGGGTATTACTAATGATAAATTAGCGCTTAGAATGAGCATGGATGATTTTTCTTCAGTGATTAATGCTAATTTAAATTCAAGCTTTTTAGGTTGTAGAGAGGCATTAAAAACTATGAGTAAAAAACGTTTTGGTGCGGTTGTAAATATCGCTTCTATAGTTGGAGAAATGGGAAATGTAGGCCAAACTAATTATAGTGCTAGTAAAGGCGGTATGATAGCATTAACAAAATCTTTTGCTAAAGAAGGTGCTGCAAGAAATATAAGATATAACTGCATTACCCCAGGTTTTATAAAAAGTGATATGACTGAAGTTTTAAGTGATGAAATAAAACAAAATTATATTAATAATATCCCTTTAAAGCGTTTTGCAGATGCAAGCGAGGTAGCTCAAGCTGTGGCGTTTTTATTAAGCGATCATTCTTCTTATATCACAGGGGAAATTTTAAAAGTCAACGGTGGGCTTTATATGTAAGCAAGGTTTTAACCTTGCTTAGCTTCTATAGCCACTACTGCTATAGCAAAACCCCCATCATGTGCTACGCTTACACTTGCTGATTTTATATTAAATTCTTGTATGACTTTTTGGGAAAAACTAATATGTGGAGCATTTTTATCATCCTTAGAGATGATGATGTCAAAAAAAGAACATTCTTTAGAAATTCCAACCCCTAAAGCCTTAGAAGCAGCTTCTTTAATAGCCCAAAATCCTGCTAGAGTGTTGGTATTTTTTATATAACTTTGCTCTTGCTTGGATAAAAATTTATCCAAGAAAAGCGTTTTATGTCTTTCATAAATTTTTTCTATGCGAGAGCATACGACTATGTCACAGCCTATCATTAAGATACTACAAAGTCAGTAAAATAAATATTTTTGATAAAACCATCGGTTAAAACCTCATTGATTTTACCGGTTAATTCATCTTTTAATCTTTCTTTACCCTTTGTGGTGCTTACTTCTTCAAAGGTTTTTGAAGTTAAAGTTCTAATGATAATATCTCTAATAATAGCAACTTTTTTATCAAGCTCAGGAGTTAGAGTTTCAACATTTTGTTCAAGTTGAATGGTGCATTTTACATATCTTGATCCACCATCACTTAATAAATTTAGTGTAAAAGGTGCTAAAGGATACATCACGCCGATATTTGCATAATCACTCCCTCTAGCTGCTACTGCATTTGTTTTTTTAGGAGCTTGTGCAACTTGTGCGCTTTCTTCAGCTTGCGGAGCAGGATTTTCTTCAGAACCACCGCTAAACATTAAATAAGCAATCGCTCCTACAATTACAAGCAAAAATACAAATAAAAATACAACGATAATAATTACTAAAGTATTGCCACCTTTTTTCTTTGATTCGCCTTGTTCATCCATCATATCATCAGCCATATTTTTCCTTTTATAAAATTTAAAGTGTTATTGTATCAAAAATTATAATTTTTTTAAATTATGATTATTTAATCTTTTGTAAATGTCTATAAACACTAGGTTCTGAAATGCTCAAAAGCTCAGCAACCTTAGGAATAACACCCTTTACATTAAACACGCCTTTTTCGTATAAACTAGCTATCATTTTTTGCTTTTCTTTTGGTTTTAAGCTTTTACTTTTAAAACTTTCAATATCCATACCCGTAATATCTTCAACAATTTCTTCTAAATCAAGTTTTATATATTCTTTGTTTTCTTGCTCAGGACTTTCATAAGAATTATCATAAATATTTCCAAGATTTAAAATTTCATCAGAGATTTTTTTAAACGCTGAAGTATCATGATTAATACAAAGCAAACCCTCAAGTTTTTCATCTTTTTTGATAAAAAAAGTAGAGCCTGACATTACTTGTGAGCTTTTAGCTGAGGTTTTATAATGTGTTATATAATCACGCTCTAAATAGATTTTATTTTTAATCATTTCAATAGCAAAACCAGTAAGGGGTGAATTTATAGTTCTTTTGCTAATATGGTTATTAGCAATTTCTGCTATATTAGCTCCATCTTCACTTACATCGTGCAAGACTATTTCATAATTTCTGCCCAAGGCTTCTGCAAGAAATTTAACTAATTTAATATAATAAGTTCTTGTTTCCTTATCCATAAGCTCTCCTTTTTTTATTAATTTTGTAGTAAAAATATTTAAAATAAGAATGCTTATTCTTATTTTTTAACAATTTTAATACAAAATAAAAATAATTATGCTTAAAAAAAGATTATTTTTTTAAAAATAAGAATTTTATAATCATTTTTTAAATAATGATAATTTTTATCGTTTAATTTTATTTTAATAATATAGGGATATAATTTATCAGATAATAAAAATTATTATTTAAAAAGGAGACACAATGAAAAAACTAACAAATGATTTTGGAAATATCATAGCCGATAATCAAAATTCGTTAAGCGCGGGTGCTAAAGGTCCACTTTTAATGCAAGATTATATTTTGCTTGAAAAACTTGCTCATCAAAATAGAGAAAGAATTCCAGAAAGAACTGTTCATGCAAAAGGAAGTGGTGCTTATGGAGAACTTAAAATCACAAAAGATATTTCTCAATACACCAAAGCAAAAGTTTTACAGCTTGGAGAAAACACACCTTTATTTATAAGATTTTCAACCGTTGCAGGTGAAGCAGGTGCTGCTGATGCTGAAAGAGATGTAAGAGGTTTTGCAATTAAATTTTATACTAAAGAAGGAAATTGGGATTTAGTAGGTAATAATACTCCGACATTTTTTATAAGAGATGCATATAAATTTCCTGATTTTATCCATACTCAAAAAAGAGATCCAAGAACTCATCTAAGAAGTAATAATGCTGCGTGGGATTTTTGGAGCCTTTGTCCTGAAAGCTTGCACCAAGTTACTATTTTAATGAGTGATAGAGGAATTCCTGCAAGTTATCGTCATATGCATGGTTTTGGAAGTCACACTTATAGTTTGATTAATGATAAAAATGAAAGATTTTGGGTGAAATTTCATTTTAAAACCAAGCAAGGCATTAAAAATTTAACCAACGAGGAAGCGGCAAATTTAATAGCAAATGATAGAGAAAGTCATCAAAGAGATTTATATGAGGCTATTGAAAAAGGAGATTTTCCAAAATGGACTTTCCAAATTCAAGTTTTAAAAGAAGATGAAGCAGAAAAACTAGGTTTTAATCCTTTTGATTTAACTAAAGTTTGGCCACATAGTATTGTGCCTTTAATTGAAGTAGGTGAATTAGTACTTAATAAAAATGTGCAAAATTACTTTAATGAAGTAGAACAAGCTGCATTTAGCCCAAGCAATATCGTTCCTGGTATTGGTTTTAGTCCTGATAAAATGTTGCAAGCTAGAATTTTTTCTTATCCTGATGCACATAGATACCGCATAGGGACAAATTATCATTTATTACCAGTTAATCGTGCAAAAAGTGAAGTAAATACTTATAATGTAGCAGGAGCTATGAATTTTGACACTTATAAAAATGGCCTTGCTTACTATGAGCCAAATAGTTATGATGATAGCCCAAAAGAAGATAAAAGCTATCTTGAGCCTGACTTAGCACTTGAAGGTAGTGCGCAAAGATATGCTCCACTTGATGATGATTTTTATACCCAACCAAGAGCTTTATTTAATATAATGAATCAAGATCAAAAAGAGCAATTATTTAAAAATATCGCTGCTTCTATGAATGGGGTTGAAGAAAAAATCATACAAAGAGCATTAAGTCATTTTGAAAAAATTTCAAGTGAATATGCAAATGGCGTTAAAAAAGCTTTGAAAATGTAATTTTTACTTGCCACTTTAAAAGTGGCAAACTAAAGATTATAAAAGGAAAAATATGTTTAGCAACGAAGAAGAAAAAAGAATTCAAGAACTTTGCACTATGGCTTTTGATTACGCAAGAAAAAATGATTTACAAAATTTAAAGATTATGATAGAAGCAGGTTTGAGTGTGAATTTAAAAAATCACAAAGGTGATAGTCTCTTAATGCTTGCAAGTTATCATAATGCTTATGAATGCGCTAAGTTTTTACTAGAAAATAATGCTAGGGTAGATGAGAAAAATGATAGAGGACAAACTCCATTAGCAGGGGTGTGTTTTAAAGGATATTTGCCTATGTGTAAGCTTTTGGTAGAACATGGGGCAAATATTGATGAAAATAATGGTCTTGGTATGACACCTTTTACTTTTGCACTAATGTTTGGACATAGAGATATAGTAGAGTTTTTAACAAAGCATTCTAAAAAAAGTTTTCTTAAAAAAATAGCTTTTGCTATATTAAAAATTTTTAAAAAATAGTTAAAATTTATAATACATTTAAACTTATCATAATCATTTAAAAATTATCAAAAGAAAATAATTCTCTTGATAAAATCTATATTTTTTATAATTTTTTATTATAAAAAATAAAAAATTTAAGCTATATTAAAACAAAACTAAATAAAATTACTCCCGAACTTTTTTAATGAAAGGATAACAAATGTCTAACAAAACAGAAAAATTATGGGGTGGGCGTTTTGATTTGCCTACAAACAAATTAGTTGAAGAATACACAGCTTCACTGCCAGTTGAGCCAAGACTTGCTCCTTTTGATATACAAGGAAGTATAATTCACTGCACTATGCTTGCAAAACAAGGCATTATAAAAGAAGATGAAGCAAAGACTATCATCAAGGGCTTAGAACAAGTTAGAGAAGAAATTCAAAATGGAACCTTTGTGTTTAATATAGCTGATGAGGATATTCATATGGCTGTGGAAAAAAGAATGACACAAATTGTAGGTCCAGTAGGTGGAAAACTTCATACTGCAAGAAGTAGAAATGACCAAACTACACTTGATTCAAAAATTCACATGAGAGCTGTTATTAAAGAAGTATTAACTCAAATTACTACTTTGCAAGAAGAAATCATCAATCAAGCTCAAAAAAATATCAAAGCTATTATGCCAGGTTATACACATTTACAAACCGGTCAACCGGTGCTTTTTTCACATTGGATCATGGCATATTTTTGGATGTTAAGTAGGGATTATTCTCGTTTTGAAGATTTATATAAAAGAATGAATGAGTGTCCTTTGGGAGCAGCTGCACTTGGTGGAACTACATTTAATATAGACAGACATTTTTGTGCCAAAGAACTAGGTTTTACCAAACCAACAGAAAATAGCATTGATAGTGTTAGCGATAGAGATCATATGGTTGAATTTACTGCTATTGCTGCAATGTGCTTTATGCACCTTAGTCGTTTTTGTGAAGAGCTTATACTTTTTTCAAGTCAAGATTTTAAATTTATAGAATTAAGTGATGATTTTTGTACCGGCTCAAGCATAATGCCTCAAAAGAAAAATCCTGATGTAGCTGAAAAAATGCGTGGTAAGACAGGTAGAATGTATGGTAATGTTATGGCAATGCTAACTATTATGAAAGGTATTCCATTAGCTTATAATACTGATATGAGTGAAGATAAGGCTCAAGTTTATGATTCTATGGATACTTTAATGGCAAGTTTAAAAATCATAACTCCTATGATAGAAAAAATGCAAGTAAATGCTAATAATACAAGAGCAGCTGCTGCAAAAGGTTTTTCAAATGCTACGGATATGGCTGATTATTTAGTAAGAAAAAATATACCATTTAGAGAAGCTCATAGTATAGTTGGCGGGGCTGTGAATTATTGTATTAAACACGGAAAAATGCTTGAAGAGCTTAGCATGGAAGAATTCCATCAATTTAATGAAAATATCCAAGAAGATATTTATGAAGCGATTGCTTTAGAAACTTGTATAGACGCAAGACTTTCTTATGGTGGTACAGGAACAAAAGTAGTATTAGAGCAAATTGAATATGCAAAAGAATTGTTAGATAAATGTAAAAAATAAACAATAAGGGCGAAGATTAGATGGATATTATTTTTATACTTCAACTTTTTATTATTTTTTCTATGATAGCCATAGGTGGTAGATATGGTGGTATAGGACTTGGGGTTGCAGGTGGGCTTGGTATGTGTATTTTGGTTTTAGTCTTTGGTATGCAACCAGCTTCACTTCCTGTAAGTGTTGTGTTTATTATACTTGCTGTGATTACTTGCGTGAGTGTTTTACAAAGTGCAGGTGGGCTTGATTTACTAGTAAAAATAGCTGAAAAAGCATTAAAGAAAAAACCTCAAGCTATTGTTTTTATGGGTCCATTAATCACATCCACTTTTACAATATTTTGTGGTACTACTTATGTAGCTTTTTCTGTTTATCCAGTGATTGCTGAAGTAGCTGCTCAAGCTAAAATTCGCCCTGAAAGACCACTTTCGGTTTCAGTTATAGCAGCAGGTATTGCAGTGGTGGCTTCTCCTATGAGTGCAGCCACTGCAGGTATGGTGGCTATTTTAGCTGTTAGTGGTGTAGGGCTTGTTCAAATATTAGCCGTGGTAATGCCAGCATTTTTAATTGGTGTTATATGTGCTTGTTTGAGTGTTTTTAAAAGAGGAAAAGAGCTTGAGCAAGATGAGGAATTTCAAAGAAGAGTAAGAGCAGGGGAATATCAGTTTTTAACTCAAGATAAACAAGAAGATAAACAAGAAACAGATCCTAAAGTTAAAAGAGCTTTATTGATATTTGCTTTGGGGATTTTAACCATTATTTTCTTTGGGACTTTTACAAATTTATTGCCTCATTATGAGCTTGCAAATGGTAAAATAGAAAGACTTTCTACTCCAAATTTAATCCAAATGATTATGCTTGCAACAGCTTGTTTGATTATGCTTTTTGCTAAAGTTCCTGCTAATAAACTTGGTGAAGCTTCTGTATTTAAATCAGGACTTATAGGCGTTGTAGGGGTTTTTGGTATAGCTTGGATGACAGGAACATTTTTTGAAGCTTATAAGCCTTTATTTAGCGATTCTTTATCGCATATTGTAGAGGATTATCCGTATTTATTTGGTGTAGCTTTATTTGCCTTTTCTATGGTGATTTTTTCTCCAGCTGCAACAGTAGCAGCTTTGATGCCTTTGGGCGTGAGTTTGGGAATTCCTCCTCAAATTCTTATCGTGCTTTATCCTTGTGTGAGTGGAGATTTTATAGTCCCAGGAGCCAATCAAATAGCATGTGTGGCTTTTGATAGAACAGGCACAACAAAAATAGGTAAATTTGTGATCAATCACTCTTACTTAAGACCGGGTTTTGCTCTAATTATCGGCGCTGTTGTAAGTGCTTATTTTATATCACAAATAGTTTTTTAGTTATTAAAGGCTATTTTTAAGTTTTTGTAAATACCTATAGACGCTAGGTTCTGATATGTTAAGCGACTTAGCAACTATAGGTATGCTTCCTTTGATGTTAAAAATTCCTTTCGAATGAAGTTTTTTAATAATTTCATCTTTTTGCTCAGTGCTTAAGCTGTATCCTGAATTTAAATATTTTAAGTCTATGTTTTCGGCTAAAATATCTTCTATAGAATGACTAAGTGTTTCTATATTACTCACATTGTGTAAATTTACATTGTTTTGATTATGAATATCTAATAAATCACTAAAATCATTGATTTTTTCAAGTTCTATGATTTTACTAATAGCATTTCTAAGCTCTGTGGTATCGTGATTTATACATAAAATTCCGACAATTTTATTTTGATTTTTTATAAAAAAAGTTGATCCAGTAACAATCTTAGACTTTCCAACCTTTGCCTTATAATCACATAAAAAGTCTTTATTTAAATACTCTTTTTCTTGTACAAGCTCACTTGCAAAAGAAGTTAGTGGAGAATTAATGGTTCTTCCGCTAATGTGGTTATTTGCAATGGCTGCTATATATGAACCCTCATCTGAAATCACATGAAAAACGATTTCGTATTGATCTCCAAGTACCTGTCCTAAAAACTGAGTAAGTTTGATAAATAATTCTTTTTGTTGCTCATCCATGATCTAGACCTTTTTGTTGTTTTTTGTTATTTTACAAAATATTTTCATCAAAGTTGTTAATATTTACAACAATAAAAAAAATTATTATTATGATAAAAAAATATTGACAATTTATTATTATGATGATAATATTATATTATGATTTCATTTAAACACAAGGAGTATACATGGCAAATTATCCAAAGGCTATAGGACCATATTCAGCTTATAGAGAAGCTAATGGTTTGTTGTTTATTTCAGGACAACTTCCTATTAATCCAGAAAGCGGAAATATAGAAAGTGAAGATGTGAAAGAGCAAACAAGACAATCATTATTAAATATTAAGGCTATATTGGAAGAAAATAATCTTTATTTTAACAATGTAGTTAAAACGACTTGCTTTTTAGCAAATATTGATGATTTTATGGCTTTCAATGAGGTTTATTCTGAATTTTTCGCAGCTCCATATCCTGCAAGAAGTGCTTTTGCGGTAAAAGATCTTCCTAAGGGAGCAAAAGTGGAGATAGAGGTTATTGCTCATAAAGGATAGAGCATGTTGGGTTTATTTTTTGCAGGATGTTCTGTATTTTTACTTGTATTTATGCTCTATAAAAAAATCAACGCCCATATGGCGTTGCTTTTAAGTGGTTTATTCTTGTTAGCTTTAGCAGGAATTTTTGGACTTTCTCCTATTATTAGTGAAAAGCAATCTTTACATTTAGGTCTTTTTGATATTTTCCAAGTAGTAAATACTAAAATGTCAAGTACTCTAGCAGGTCTTGGACTTACTTTGATGTGTATAGCAGGATTTTCTGCTTATATGGATCATGTGGGTGCAAGCTATGCTTTATTTAAAGTATTTGAAAGACCTTTAAAGGCAGTAAAATCACCTTATATTTTATTGCTAGTTTCATATTTTGTAATCCAGTTTTTAGTGCTTTTTATTCCTTCACATGCAGGTTTAGCACTTTTGCTTATGGTTACAATGTATCCTATTTTGGTGCGATCAGGTGTTTCTAAACTTTCTGCACTTTCAATTATCGCTATTTGTCAATACATTGACCATGGTCCAGGCAGTGGCAATGTAATTTTAGCCGCAAAAACAGCTGAAATTGATCCTGCGGTATATTTTGTGCATTATCAGCTTCCTACAACTGTGCCTATTATCATAGCAGTAGGTATTGCGATTTATTTTTGCTCAAAATATTTTGATAAAAAAGAAAATTTCACATTTAACCGTGATGATGTTGAAAAAGAATTAGCAGAACATGATGGCAAAAGTGAAGAGCTTAAAAAGCCACCTAGAATTTATGCGATTTTACCTATTATACCTTTAGTGTTAATTTTGGGCTTTAGTAGTGTTTTAGATAGCATTATGGTATTAATGGGATTTACTACTATGGAAGAAGTTAAAGCAGCTTCATCTACTGCTATTAAAATGAATGTGCCGGTTGCTATGATGATTTCAACCTTTATAGCAATTATTTTTGAAATCATTCGTTATAAAAGTTTGATTGATACTTTAAATTCTATCATGGTATTTTTCAAAGGTATGGGACATTTGTTTGTAATCACAGTCTCTTTGATCGTTTGTGGTCAAGTTTTCGCAAGCGGACTTTTATCAGTTGGCTTTGTGGATACTTTAATAGGTTTTGCAAAAGATGCAGGTTTTGGAGTGCTTGCTATCATCATAGCAGTTTCTATTTTGCTTGCTGTATGTGCATTTTTAATGGGTTCAGGAAATGCAGCATTTTTCTCTTTTGCGCCACTTATCCCAAATATAGCAAAATCTTTTGGCGTTGAAACCATAGCTATGATAGCACCTATTCAAATCATGACAGGTTTTGGCAGATGTGTTTCACCTATTGCACCTGCTATTTTGGCGATTTCAGCTATGGCTAAAGTAAATCCATTACAAGTTGTAAAAAGAACAGCTATTCCTATGCTTGTAGCTGCTATTGTTAATGTGATTATGACTTATGTTTATTTGTAAAAAAGGACTTAAAATGAATAACAAAACTAAATTAATCCACCTAGGAAGAGGCGATCAAAACGCCGAAGTAAGATCAGTTAATCCAACCCTAATGCGTGCATCAACCATACTTTTTAAAGATCACGCAACTTGGCAAAAATACCGCGAGCTAAGAAAAACAGATCGTGTTTTAAGTTATGGTGCTAGAGGAACAGCAACAAATTTTGAACTTGAAAAACTAATTTGTGAGCTTGAAGGTGGTTATAGAGCGCAACTTTTCCCAACAGGACTTGCAGCATTAGCTATGGTGCTTTTAAATTATGCTAGTAAAGATGCTCATTTTTTAATCACTGATGCTATTTATGGACCTGTTAGAACAATTTGTGATTTATTTTTAACTAAAATGGGTGTAGAAATTGACTTTTTAAAAGCTGATGCCTCTGATGTAGAAGAAAAGATCAAACCAAACACAAAATTAATCCTTTGTGAAAGCCCAGGTTCTATACTTTATGAAATCATAGACTTGCCAAAACTTTGTGAAATTGCACACAAACATAACATACCAGTAGCGATTGATAATACCTATTCAAGTGGGTATTTTTTAAATCCGCTTGAGCTTGGAGTAGATATTTCAGTGATTGCCGCAACTAAGTACTTAAGTGGGCATTCAGATGTTACTATGGGTATAGTAGTAATTAATGAAAAAGAATGGAAAAATTTTGACAAATTACCAGAAGCTTTAGGGTTTACCACAAGTCCTGATGATGCTTATTTGGTGCTTCGTGGTATGAGAACTTTAGATGTAAGAATGAAAGCACATGAAAAAAGTGCAGATGAGGTAGTAGAGTTTTTACAAAGTAGAAAAGAAGTTAAAACAATCTTTTATCCAAAATTAAAAACTCATCCAAACCACGAAGTTTTTATGCGTGATCATAAAGGTGCTAATGGTATGGTAACGATTGAATTTGCAGATGGTATTTCAAAAGAACAAGCCATTAAATTTGTAGATAATTTAGAATACTTTTCAATCGGTGCAAGCTGGGGTGGATATGAGAGTTTAGCTACTGTTACTACTCCGCCAAGAACAGCAACAGATTGGAGTACTAGAGGACCTTTTGTGAGATTTCATATAGGTCTTGAAGATAGTAAGGATTTGATTGCTGACTTAAAACAAGCATTTGAAAAAATAAATTTTAAAGGATAAAACATGGGTGTGAGTGTATTTGATATGAGGTTGCTTCAAGATTCTTGGAGTACTCCTGCAATGAGAGCTATTTTTAGTGAAGAAAATAGAATTCAAAAATGGCTTGATGTAGAAGCTGCCCTAGCAAAAGCTCAAGCAAAACTTGGCATTATCCCTAATGAAGCAGCTATAGAAATAGCTAAAAAAGCTCATTATAAATTTATGGATATGGATTTTATTTTTGCTGAGTTTAAAAAGACTAAACACCCTTTAGTACCTACTGTGCGTGGTTTAGAAAAAGCTTGTGAAAATGGTCTTGGTGAATATGTGCATTTTGGTGTAACAACGCAAGATATCATTGATACAGGCATAGTTTTACAATTTAAAGAAGCTATGGCTTTAATCAAGCAAGATTTAAAAGATATAGCTAAAAATTTAGCAAAAATCGCAAAAGAGCACAAAAACACTGCAATGATGGGAAGAACCTTAGCTTTACAAGCTTTACCTATAACTTTTGGACACAAAGTTGCAATTTGGCTTAGTGAGCTTAATCGCCACTATGAAAGAATTATTGAACTTGAAAAAAGATTATATGTAGGATTAATCGTAGGTGCAGTAGGAACTAAAGCAAGCTTAAGTGACAAGGCTAATGAAGTAGAAAAACTTACTTTAGAAAGCTTAGGTTTAGAAGTTCCTGATATCTCATGGCAACCCGCAAGAGATCGTTTTATCGAGCTTGGTTATGTTTTAGGCAATATCAATGCAACCTTTAACAAAATCGCACATCAGCTTTTAATCTTAGCTCATAATGAAATTGATGAAATTGCTGAACCTTTTGGAAAAGGTCAAGTAGGAAGCTCTACTATGCCTCATAAAAGAAATCCTGCAGTAAGTGAAAACGCAGTGACTGTAAGTAATGCCCTAAGAGCTAATATTGCAATTTTAAGCGATATAGAAAGACATGAGCATGAAAGAGATGGCCAAGTTTGGAAAATGGAATGGAAGCTTTTACCAGAAGCATTTTTAATGCTTTCAGTGGTATTAGCAAATATGAAATTTGTCTTTGATGATTTAGAAGTTAAAAAAGACAAAATGTTAAAAAATCTTGATACGCTTAATGGCTTTGTGTTAGCAGAGCGCGTGATGTTTACTTTGAGTGATCATTATGGTAAGCAACATGCACATGAAATTGTTTATGAAAATGCTATGAGAGGCATAGAAAATCATAAAACTTTCAAAGAAGTTTTACTTGAAGATGAGCGTGTGAGTAAGGTTTTAAATGAAAAAGATATTGATGTTTTAATGGATGCTACAACTTATGTAGGTTATGCACCAAAATTAGTTGATGAGTTCTTAGAAAAAATCGCTAATGCACCAATTCTAAAGTAGGAAAAAATGTATTTAAGTGAAAAACTAGCCGAATTTATCGTAAATTTAGACTATGAAGCTATCCCTAGTGAAGTAAAGCAAAGAGCAAAAGAGCTTATGCTTGATGCGTTAGGAACAGCCTTGGCTGCTAAAAATGAAGCTTGTGTTTTAAATGCAACTAAGGCTTTTGAAGCTTTAAGCGTAAATCCTAGTGAAAAAATTTGGAGTGAAGATAAAAAGCTTGAAGTAATTTATGCTGCGATGGTAAATGCTATTGCAGCGCATGCTCTTGATTTTGATGATACTCATACTGAAGCTATTTTGCACGCTAGTGCTATTTTAACTCCACTTTGTTTAACTTATGGATTTAGTGTAAGTAAAGATGGAAAAAAAGTTTTAAAAGCCTTTATTGTTGGTTGGGAAATTGCTGCTAGAGTGGGTATAGCAAGCAAAGGAAGTTTCCATAAACGTGGCTTTCATACTACAGCTATAGCAGGAATTTTTGGTAGTGTGGCTGCAAGTTGTGTTTTACTTGATTTAAACAAAGAACAAATCATCAATGCACTAGGTTTAGCAGGAAGTTTTGCAAGTGGGGTGAATGAGTTTTTATCTAATGGGTCTAATTCTAAAGTTTTACACATAGCTAATGCTTTGAAAAATGGAATTTTAGTAGCAAATTGCGCAAAAGCTAATATGAGCGGTCCTTTGAGTATATTTGAAGGAAGGGATAATGTCTTTAGAACTTTTGGCTTAGAAGATGAGTGTGATAAAAATGAACTTTGTAAGGGCTTGAATGAAATTTGGCAAGTAATGCAAGTATCATTAAAACCTTATCCAAGTTGTCATTTTGCACATGGGCTTATTGATTGTGCTATGAGTTTAAGGAATGATGGCTTAAAAGCACAAGATATCAAAAGTATACATTGCTTTGTAGATGAAGTGCCAATTTCATTTATCTGTGATCCAATAGAAGCAAAATACACTCCACAAAGTGCTTATGCGGCCAAATTTTCTATGCCTTTTTTAATGGCTTTAGCATTTTTTGATGGCAAAATTACTTTAAAATCTTATGAAAATTTAAATAGAGCTGAACTAATAGAATTTGCTAAAAAAATTAGCTATGAAAAGAAAAAATCTAGTGGTTTCCCTAAATACTTTCCAGGGCATTTAGAAGCTGTTTTAAATGATGGAAGAGTAATTAAAAAAGATGTATTTATAAATAAAGGAAATTTTGATAATCCTTTAAGTTTTGATGAATTAAAAGATAAATTTCTTTCTAATGCTAGCATAGCACTTTCTTTAGAAAAGGCTGAGGAATTAGTCAAAAAGCTCCAAAATTTAGAAAATCTAAATGAATTTGATTTCTAGCAATCTCATTTTTTTGAGATTGCTTATTATTTTAAAAAAGAAATAATTTAATTTTTTATATAATGTTTTATCTTAGTTTTTGTAAGGAAAAACATGACTTTAGATACATTAAAAGATAATGAAGAAGCTATTATAGTAGGCTTTGAAGCAGATAAACAACTCCAAGCAAGACTTTTTAGTTTTGGTTTTGCAAAAAACAAAAAAGTTAAAAAAATTCGCTCTTCTATTGCAAATTCTACTATTATGGTAGAACTTGATACAACTTGCGTGATTTTACGCTCAAGTGAAGCAAAAATAATACAAATTTCAAAAGAGTTTTAATGAAAGAAATCATCATTGCTTTAGTGGGTCAGCCAAATGTCGGTAAAAGTTTATTGATTAACGCACTTTGCAAAGCTAATATGAAAGTTGGAAATTTTAGCGGTGTTACGGTTGAAAAGGCTGAGGCTAGATTAATTTATAAAAATTATGAGTTTAAATTTATAGATTTACCAGGAACTTATGCATTAGATGGTTATAGTGAAGAAGAAAAAATCACAAAAGAGTTTTTAAAAAAGGGTAAATTTGATCTTGTAGTAAATGTGCTTGATTCTACAAATTTAGAGCGTAATTTGATTTTAAGCGCGTCTTTAATAGAGGCTAAAATCAAAATGATTATGGCTTTAAATATGCAAGATGAAGCTAAAAATGAAGGTTTTAGTATAGATTTTAAAATTTTATCCCAACTTCTAAATACGCCTTGTCTTGGCGTGTGCGCTAAAACCAAAGAAAATCTAAATACACTTTTGGATTTAATCATTTCAACCCATGAAGCTAAATTTGAAGCCAAAGAGCGTGTTTATAGTGATATCATAGAAGAAGAACTCGCAAAAATAAGTGAATTTTTAAATCAAAATGAAATTACTTATTTAGATTTTTCTACAAAAGATTTAGCGATAGCTTTGCTTAAAAATGAAGCTAATATAGTCATTTCACACGCTTTGAGAAAAATACTTGATGAAGCTTTAGAAAAAATTTATATGGCATATCATAGCAAAGATATGGAAAGTATTTTTAAAGAAGAACTGATTGCTTTTGCAAATGGTATATGTGTTAAAGTTTTAAGTAAGGGTGTTAAGTATAAAAATCATACTAAAGAAATAGACTCTATTTTAATCAATAAATTTTTAGGAATTCCTATATTTTTGTTTTTTATGTGGGCTTTATTTCAACTAACCTTTACTTTAGGTCAAATCCCTATGGATTATATAGAAATGTTTTTTGCTAATTTAGGTGATATGGTAAAAAATAATATTAGCAATGAATTTATCGCTTCAGCCTTAGCTGATGGTGTTTTAGGTGGGGTTGGTGCGGTTATAACTTTTTTACCAAATATTATGATTTTATTTTTTGGTATAGCCTTACTTGAAACAACCGGATATATGGCTAGGGTTGCATTTTTATTAGATGGAATTTTATATAAATTTGGCTTACATGGTAAAAGTTTTATTCCTTTAATCACGGGTTTTGGTTGCTCGGTGCCTGCTTTTATGGCTACAAGAACTTTAAAAAATAAAAAAGATAGATTATTAACTCTTTTTATTATTAATTTTATGAGTTGTGGCGCAAGACTTCCTGTATATGTGCTTTTTGTTGGAGTGTTTTTTCCTGCTGATGTGGCGGGAAATTATCTTTTTGGGATTTATCTTTTGGGTGCATTTTTGGGTTTGATTGTAGCTAAGATTTTAAGAATGAGTGCTTTTAGAGGACAAGATGAACCCTTTGTAATGGAAATGCCAAAATATAGAATGCCAAATTGGAATTTAGTATGGTTTATGGTGTTTAATAAAGCCAAAATGTATTTAAAAAAAGCAGGAACATTTATTTTAATAGCTTCTTTGCTTATTTGGTTTGCAAGTAATTTTCCTGCACAAGAAAATAATACTCAAGATGCTTTAACTCAAGAGCTTCAGATAGAAAATAGTTATCTTGGACAATTTGGCAAAGCAATAGAGCCTATTTTTGCACCACTTGGCTTTGATTGGAAACTTAGTGTATCTTTGGTAAGTGGTTTAGCAGCTAAAGAAGTGATGATTTCCACTATGGGTGTGCTTTATTCTTTAGGTGATGAAGTTGATGAGACAAGTTTAAATTTACAAGAGGCTATAAAAGAAAACATCCCTTTTAGCACAGCAGTTGCTTTTATACTTTTTGTTATGATTTATAATCCTTGCTTTGCAGCAACTATAGTTTTTGCTAAAGAAGCAGGAAATAAAAAATATGCATGGTATCTTTTTATATTTACATCTTTATGTGCGTATTTGGTTGCTTTTGTAGGGATTAATATTGCTAAATTGATAATTTAATCATCTTTATGATGATTAAATTTCCATTTTTTGCTCTAAAGAATGTTGCCAAAAGGCTGTTTCAAGTCTTACAGTAGTATAAAAAATTTCGTTTAATTTTTTAAATTTTTCTTCGCTAATGCTATTTGCATAAGAATTAAAAAAATCTTTAAATTCTTTAATTTCATCTTGAAATTCTTTTCCCGCATAGGTTAAAATCCACTCTTTGTAAGGGTGATTTTCTAAACTTTTTTCATCAAGTCCTTTATAAATTTCTTCTCCTATATATGCATAGCCTATAGCACAAGCACTCAAAGCACATAGCATATCTAAATAATCTCCATTTTGTCCCACACTTAGTAAGTACCTTGTATAAGCAATATTGGTTAAACTTTCATCTTTATAGTCTAGTTTTTCTACATCAATACCTAGCTTTAAAATACTTCTATGAAGCTCTAATTCTCCTTCTAAAGTGTAGTTTTGATTTTTAATAGCAAATTGAATTTCTTTAGCATTATTTGCATTTAAAGCAAGCAAAGCATAGCATTTTGCATAATTATTTAAAAAGATATAGTCTTGTTTAAGGTAAAACAAAAATACATCTTTTTCTAAAGTGCCATTTTGAAGTTTTTTTACAAATTCATGATAGATGTATTGATCCCAAGTTTTTTTATTTTCTTTTATAAGTCTATCCAAAAGCATTAATTTCCTTTGTTAAAAATTAAGCTTTTATTTAAACACAGATAATTAAATTTTTCGTAATAATCTTTAATTTTTAACTTTTTAAACAAGAAATTTATTTTTTTATTGTAAAATGTGGTTTAATTTTTTAAACTAGGAGATAAAAATGGCAATTTTGGATGATGTAAAAAAAGTAGTTGTTGAGCAACTTAGTGTTGATGAAGATGCAGTTAAAATGGAATCTAAAATCATTGAAGATTTAGGTGCAGATTCTTTAGATGTTGTTGAATTAGTTATGGCTTTAGAAGAAAAATTTGATGTAGAAATTCCAGACAGTGATGCTGAAAAACTAGTAAAAATCGAAGATGTTGTTAATTATATAGAAAATCTTCAAAAATAATTTTAATTTTTAAAATAAGGAGTGCGGTTTGAAACGCGTTGTAGTAACAGGTATAGGAATGATCAATGCCCTTGGTTTAGACAAAGATAGCTCATTTAAAGCAATTTGTGATGGCAAAAGTGGCGTTGATAAAATCACTCTTTTTGATACCACTGATTTTCCAGTGCAAATTGCTGCTGAAGTAAAAAATTTTGATCCTTTAAGTGTCTGCGATGCTAAAGAGGTTAAAAAAATAGATCGTTTTATACAACTTGGTATTAAAGCAGCAAGAGAAGCTATGGAAGATGCTAAATTTGATGAAACTTTAAACAAAGAAGAATTTGGTGTAGTTTCAGCAGCTGGTATAGGTGGTTTACCAAATATAGAAAAAAATTCCGTTACTTGCGCACAGCGTGGACCACGTAAAATTACTCCTTTTTTCATACCATCAGCTTTGGTTAATATGCTTGGTGGGATTATTTCAATCGAGCATGGATTACAAGGACCAAATATCTCATGCGTGACTGCTTGTGCAGCGGGAACTCATGCTATAGGCGAAGCTTATAAAAGCATAGCTTTAGGCAATGCAGATAAAATGCTTGTAGTAGGTGCTGAAGCAGCTATTTGTGCTGTGGGTATAGGTGGCTTTGCTGCTATGAAAGCTCTTTCTACTAGAAATGATGATCCAGCTAAGGCTTCAAGACCATTTGACAAAGAAAGAGATGGTTTTGTGATGGGTGAGGGTGCTGGTGCTTTAGTGTTTGAAGAGTATGAGGCTGCTAAAAAGCGTGGAGCTAAAATTTATGCTGAGTTAGTAGGTTTTGGCGAAAGTGCAGATGCACATCATATCACTTCGCCTACTTTAGAAGGACCATTGCGTGCTATGAAAAAAGCTTTAAAAATGGCAGGAAATCCAAAAGTAGATTATATTAATGCGCACGGAACTTCTACTCCGGTAAATGATAAAAATGAAACAGCAGCTATTAAAGAACTTTTCAAAGATCAAATTCCTTTAGTTAGTTCTACAAAAGGTCAAACAGGCCATTGCTTAGGTGCTGCTGGTGCTATTGAAGCTGTTATTTCTTTGATGGCGCTTGATCAAGGTATATTACCGCCAACTATCAATCAAATCGTAGCAGATGAAAACTGTGATCTTGACTATATACCAAATACTGCAAGAAAAAGCGAAGTTAATGTAGTAATGAGCAATTCTTTTGGTTTTGGTGGAACAAATGGTTGTGTGATTTTCAAAAAAGTAGATTAATATGGCTTCTTATTTAGATTTTGAAAAAAATATTCAGCAAATTGATGAGGATTTAGCAAATGCTAAAATCAAAGGCGATGATGAAGCGGTAAAAATTTTAGAAAAAAATCTTGAAAAAGAAACTCAAAAAGTTTATAAAAATTTAAGCGATTACCAGCGCTTACAGCTTGCAAGACATCCTGATCGTCCTTATGCGCTTGACTATATTCAAGCTATATTAAGTGATGCTTATGAAATTCATGGTGATCGTGCTTTTAGAGATGATCCTGCTATTGTGTGTTATGCAGGCTATATAGGTGGGAAAAAAGTTATTGTTATAGGTGAGCAAAAAGGTAGAGGTACTAAAGATAAACTTCATAGAAATTTTGGTATGCCTCATCCTGAAGGTTATAGAAAAGCTCTAAGAGTGGCAAAAATGGCTGAAAAATTTGACATACCAGTATTATTTTTAGTGGATACTCCAGGTGCTTACCCAGGAGTGGGTGCTGAAGAGCGTGGTCAAAGTGAGGCTATAGCTAGAAATTTATATGAATTAAGCGCTCTTAAAACAATCACTATAGCAGTAGTTATAGGCGAAGGTGGAAGTGGTGGTGCTTTGGCTATAGGAGTAGCTGATAAACTTGCTATGATGAAAAATTCAGTTTTTTCTGTGATTTCACCTGAGGGTTGTGCTGCTATTTTATGGAATGATCCATCAAAAAGTGAAGCTGCTACTAAGGCCATGAAAGTAACTGCTGATGATTTAAAAACCCAAGGTTTGATCGATGATGTCATCGAAGAGCCAATGAGTGGAGCTCATAGAGATAAAGAAAATGCGATTAAAAATTTAAGTGATTATGTCTTAAAAGCTATAGAAGAATTAGAACAATACGATAAACGCGAATTAGCTGCATTAAGAATGCAAAAAATCTTTAAATTTGGAGCTTTTTCTGAATAATTTGCATTTTTATGCAAATTTCAACTTTTTTTAAAAAAACTATTGTATAATTACAACTTCAATTCAGTGGTTGGATAGCTCAGTCGGTAGAGCAGCAGACTGAAAATCTGCGTGTCGGCAGTTCGATTCTGCCTCTAACCACCATTTCATTTTTTATTATAAAAATCATCTAATTTTTGAAGTTCATTTTCGCTAAATCCTGCTTGAATTCTAGCTGTTTTATTATATACTTTTCCTAAAAGGTTAAATTCTTTATATTTGGCACAAAGATCAAGGTAGTTATCATTTTCATTTTTTGCATAATTCCACCAAAAATCCCCTTTATTTACATGTTTAATCTCATCATTTAATATAATGGTAAAAATTTCACCAAATAAACTTTTTATAGGATGATTAGTGGTGTTTAATTTTTCTAAAACAAAAGGATTAGCATCAAGTCCTTTTGCTTCAAGTCCTCTATGCACTATGCCCATTCTATGAGCAAGATTATCTTTGGTTAAAAACAAGGCTTTTTCAAGATTATCATGCGCATGGAAATCTCCATATTTAAAACCAAGTTCATTTAAAGTTTTTTCTAAAAGTAAAAAATGCTTAATTTCTTCATCAGCTACCTCAAGCCAATCTTGATAAAATTTCAATGGCAAGTTTTTAAATCTATAACTAGCATCTAAAGCCAAATTTATAGCACTATATTCTATATGTGCAACTGAATGTAAGATTTTAGCTAAAGATAAAGTGCTATTTGCCTCTTTTGGACGTCTTATTTTCATAGGATGAAGGATTTTAACTTGTGAGTTTTTACAAATGATCGCTTCATGGGAATGATTAAAATCATACAAATTAGATTTGAAATTTTCATAAAATTCATTAAATAATTCAATCTTTTTAAAAATATCTTTGTGATATAAAATTTTTTCTAATTCTTCAAAGAAATTTCTTTTCATTTTTAAACCTTGTTAAATATTATATAAGATAAAAAAGTATAATATAAAAATTTTGAAAATTTAAAAAGGTTTGCTAAAAATATGTTTAATGTCATACATGCTCTATTTTTTAGAGAGCTAAAGACAAGATTTGGTGTTAATAAATATTTAGGCTATTTTTGGGTTATCGGAGAGCCTATGATGGTGGTTTTGGTAATCACTTCTATTGTGGCAGCTATTAGAGAATTTCATCATCAAATCATGCCTGAGGGTGTTTCTATCTTTTTATTTTTAGCAATAGGGATTATACCTTTTTTTATGTTTAGGAGCATTATTACTCAGCTTTTAAATGGTATAGGATCAAATTTAACTCTTTTTGCTTATAAACCTATTCGCCCTATACATGTTTTTATTGCTAGGACTATGCTTGAATTTTGTATTTATTTTACTATTTTTATTTGTGTAATGTTTTTAGCAGGTTGGTTTTTGCATATGCAAGTTATACCTAAACATTTTTTAGGAGTGATGTTTTCGTTTTTTTTACTTGTGGTATTTGGCTTTGCTATGGGAATGTGTTTTGCTATAGCAGGACATTTTGCAGAGCCTTTAAAAATGGCATTAAATTATTTAAATATAGTTTTATACTGGACAGCTTTGGTGGTATTTCCTATATGGATAGTTCCAAAACCTATTTTAGACATTTTATATTACAATCCACTTTTGCATATCATGGAACTTTTAAAATATAATTTTTTTCAAAATTATCCATTACTTGATGATTATAATTATTATTACCCTATTGCATGTTTAAGTGTGATTTTGTTTTTGGGATTGTTTTTTTATTATTTTACTAGAGAAAAGTTGATAGCGGTGCGATGATAAAATTAGTTAATTTAACCAAATCTTTTCCCTTACGTAATGGCGGAAGACATTATGTTTTTAAAAACTTAAGTTTTGAGTTTCCTGAAAATTGTAGTATAGGTTTGATGGGGCGCAATGGTGCTGGAAAATCCACTTTAATGAAACTTTTAAGTGGTTCTTTGCTTCCAGATAGAGGTAAGATTATAACTAATAAAAAATTATCTTGGCCACTAGGCTTAGCAGGTGCGTTTCAACATAGACTCTCAGCAAGGGACAATGCACGTTTTGTGGCTAGAGTATATGGTTATAAAGGAAAGGCCTTAGAAGAAAAGATTAAATTTGTTGAAGATTTTGCTGAGCTTGGTAAATTTTTTGATGAGCCTATGAACACTTACTCAGCAGGTATGAGCGCTAGAATATCTTTTGGTTTAAGCATGGCATTTGATTTTGATTATTATTTGATTGACGAAGCAGGTGCTGTGGGGGATCCTAAATTTAGAGAAAAAAGTTCTAAAATTTATAAAGAAAAATTAAGTCAGTCAAAAGTTATTATGGTTTCGCATAATGTAGCTGAAATTAAACAATGGTGTGATAAAATTATATTCATGCAAGATGGGCAAGCTACTATATATGATGATGTAGATGAGGGTATAGCGGTGTATCAAGGAAAAATAAATGCAAAATGATTTATTAAAAAAGTTTAAAAATTTAGAAATATTTAATTCTTTTAAAATAGTATTAATTTTAACAGCATTTGTTGTATTTTATTATGTTTTTATAGCAGCAAATCGCTATGTGAGTGAAAGTGTTTTAAGTGTGAAATCAACTACAGGAGATAGCGGAGCTATCACCGGAATCGCCGCATTTTTGACTAATAATTCTTTTTCAAGCGAGGATATAACTTTCTTAAAATCTTACATCCATTCTTTAGATATGTTAAATATCTTAGAAGAAAAAGTTCAAATTCGTGAGTTATATCAAAAACAAAAACTTGATTTTTTTTATAGTATTTCTTCATCGGCTAATCAGGAAGAGTTTTTAAAGTATTATCAAAACCGTGTTAAGATTATTCAAGAAGACTCAGCTAATGGACTTTTGCGTGTAGAAGTTGAAGGTTTTAACCCACAAAATGCGCATTTGATAGCTTCAACTATAGTTAAAGAAAGTGAAAAATTTATCAATGAAATTTCACATAAAGCCGCAAGAGATCAAATGCAATTTGCTGAAGAAGAGCTTTTGCAATTTAAAAAAAGATACCAAAAAGCTAAAGATGAACTTTTAGCTTTTCAAAATAAATATGGAGTATTTGATCCACTTAAACAAGCAGAAGGTACTCTAAAACTCATTGCTGAACTTGAATCAAAAATAGCAGCCAAAGAAGCTGAACTTTTGATGATGCAAAGCTATATAAATGATAATGCACCACAAATTGTCACTATAAAAAGTGAAATCACAGCTTTAAAAAAACAACTTCAAAAAGAAAAATCCAAAGTTTCATCCCCAAAATCCTCTCAAAAGCTTAATGATCTTGCAGCTAAATTTCAAGATCTAACCATAGAGGCAGGTTTTGCAGAAAGTGCTTACACAGCTGCATTAAAAGCTTATGAAAGTGCTAGGATAGAAGCTTTAAGAAAGATAAAACAAGTAGTTATAGTGCAAAGTCCAAGTTTACCTCAAAGTGCTAAATACCCAGAAGCTTTGTATAATATACTCACAGCTTTTATGATTTTATCTTTGATTTATGGAATTGTTAAATTTATTAAAATGATTATAGAGGAGCATAGATACTAATGAAAAAGATATTTTTACTTTTACTTTTACCTTTGTTTTTATTTTCAGCGGTAGATGTTTCTCAAATTGCGAAAATTCAAAATCAGCCATTGACTCCATCTTTAGAGCCACAAATTATAAATTATGATAACAACCAAAGTGATTTTAATCAAACTCAAACTCCGATAACTAAAGTTTTTGGTGCACATTTATTTAATGGTAATTTTACTAAATTTACTCAACATGTTTACAATCCTGACTATAAATTAGCAGTAGGCGATAGGATTAATGTAAAAATTTGGGGTGCGGTAGAGTTTATACAAACTTTAACAGTAGATTCTCAAGGAAATATTTTTATACCAAAAGTAGGAGCAATTAATCTTTTGGGTGTGAAAAATAGTGCTTTGGTACAAGTTATTACAAAAGCTATTAATAAAATTTATAAAAGCAATGTCTATGTATATGCGGATATGGATATTTATCAAAATGTATCGGTATTTGTTACAGGAAATGTGAATCAACCAGGCCTTTATCAAGGACTAAGCTCAGATTCTATTATACAGTATTTAGACAAAGCAAGTGGAATTAATTTAGAATATGGTAGTTTTAGAGATATTCAAATTTTAAGAGATAATAAAGTCATTAAAAAGATAGATTTATATGACTTTTTACTTAAAGGTCAGCTTGATCTTTTCCCTTTTAGAATGGGCGATGTGATTTTAGTAGGTAGTGTGCAAAAGTATGTTTTTGTAGAAGGAGATGTGCAAAAACCTTTTAGATTTGAGCTCAGTAATGATATTTTAAATTTAGAAGATATAGCCAAAGTTGCAGGAGCTAAGCCTATAGTAACTAATGCAGTGGTAAAAAGCTATAGAGATGATCATAAATTACACGTAGATGCGTATAGTAAAAAGCAGTTTATAGGCGTGAAATTATATAATGGTGATGAGATAGAGTTTAGACCTGATTATACTGCGCAAAATATTAGCATTAGCATAGAAGGTGAGCATAGTGGTTTGCATTCAGTGGTGGTAAAAAAAGGCACAACTTTAGCTGAACTTGCTAAAATGATTACAGTTAATGATCAATCAAACATCAATGCCTTGCAAGTTTTTAGAAAAAGTGTAGCAGCTACCCAAAAACAACTTATTGAAGCCCAACTTAAAGAGCTTGAAACACTAGCTCTAACAAGCTCTTCAGTTAATGCTGAGCAAGCTAGCATTAGAGCTACTCAAGCTAAGACGATTTTAGAATTTATTGCACGTGCAAAGCAAGCCCAACCAAAAGGACAAATCGTTATAGATAATGTCAAAGCGTATAATTCTATAGTATTAGAAGAAGGTGATGTAGTAAATGTACCTAGTAAAAATAATCTTGTTTTAGTTCAAGGTGAAGTTTCTATACCAGGTGCGTTTGTATATATGGATAAAGAAAAATTAAGATATTATATCAACCTAGCAGGTGGTTTTAGCGATAGAGCTGATATATCAAGAGTTTTGGTAATCAATGCTAATGGCAAAGCAACTAAATACAGCGGTAGAAGCTCAGCAGATATCAAAGCAGGAGATTCTATTTTAGTTTTACCAAAAGTAGATAGTCAAAATTTACAAATCTTTAGCATGTTAACACAAATTTTATATCAAATAGCTATTGCAACCAATGTAGTGCTAAATATATAGGAATTTAGATGAGTCAAATCGATGCAATTAAAATAGCCAAAGAAGTTTTTGAGATAGAATCAAAAACGATTTTAGATTTATGTGATAATTTAGATGAAGGTTTTAATAAAGCGGTTGAGCTGATTTTATCTATCAAAGGTAGATGTGTAGTAAGTGGAATGGGTAAGTCAGGTCATATAGGGGCTAAGATAGCTGCAACCTTGGCTAGCACAGGCACTCCAAGCTTTTTTATGCATCCAGGTGAAGCTTTACACGGAGATCTTGGTATGCTTACAAGTGAGGATGTGCTTTTAGCTATTTCAAATTCAGGAGAAACTGAAGAGGTTTTAAAGCTTATACCAGTAATTAAAAAAAGAAAAATTCCTTTAATTGTCATGGCTGGAAATCAAAACTCTACCCTAGCCAAACAAGCAGATATTTTTATAAACATAGCAGTAAAAAAAGAAGCTTGCCCACTTCAGCTTGCTCCAACTTCATCTACTACGGCTACTTTAGCGATGGGTGATGCTATAGCAGTGGCTTTAATGAGAGCAAGGAAATTTAGACCTGATGATTTTGCTTTATTTCATCCAGGGGGAAGCTTGGGTAGAAAGCTTTTAACTAGGGTGAGTGATTTGATGGTGTCAAATAATCTACCTATAGTAAATCCTGAGAGTGAATTTAATGAGCTAGTTGATGTGATGACTAGTGGTAAATTAGGACTTTGTATAGTACTTGAAAATGAAAAGCTAGTTGGGATTATCACAGATGGAGACTTAAGAAGAGCATTAAGGGCAAATGATAAGCCAAGATTTGATTTTAAAGCTAAAGAAATTATGAGTGAGAGTCCAAAAACCATAGAAGCAAGTGCTATGGCAAGTGAAGCAGAAGAGCTTATGTTAAAACACAAAATCAAAGAAATAGTTGTCACCCAAGATGAAAAAATAGTAGGTATTATACAACTTTATGCGATAGGAAATGTGTGAAACTTTCTATTATTATACCTTTTGGTTTAAGCAAGGAAAGAATTTATATAAAAGATCGTGTTGTTCAAAAAGCATGTGAGTTTAAAAGCGATGACAAAGTTGAATATATATTTGTTGAAGGATATTCTTCTTTGGAAAATGATTTAAAGTACATCATCGAAAAAAATGGACATATTTATCTTAAGGATGAAAGTCAAAAAGAATTTTTCTCACAAGGAAAATGTCGCAACTTGGGTGCATCTTTTGCAAATTCAGATGTAGCAATGTTTTTAGATGTGGATTGTTATTTTTCTACAAAAACTCTTGAGTTAATTTTGCAGCTTATAGATATAAAAAATATCGCGCAAAATATTAATGAGTTTTTAGTACTTCCTGTTATTTATCTTAGTAAGGAAGGCAGTGAGTTTATTTGCACACAAGAAAAAGATTTATGGGATAGTTTGATTAAAAATGATTTAATAAATGGAAAAAGAGAGTGGATTAAGTATTTTTCTTTAAGCTCTAGTTCTTTAGTTTTAAATAAACATAAATTTCTATCTTTAGGTGGAAATAATGAAGCATTTATAGGTCATAGTTATGAAGATCATGATTTTTACGCAAGATTGTTATTTGAAACAACTTCTTTTGAAAAAATGCCAAAAAAGTTATGTTATGATGAGGGAAGTTGGAATATAAAAGAATTTAAAGGTTTTAGAACTTGGTTTTCTATGCTTGGCTATGAGATGAGTTTTCATGGTGCTTATATGTATCATTTTTATCATGATGAGCCAAATCAAAATAACTACATGGGGAATAGATTTCAAAATCATAGAAAATTTTATAATAATTTAAAAAATTTAAAAGATTATAGTATACCACCACTTCAAGATAAGATAGCGATAAATAAAAATATTTTATTGCTATGTAATAATGATAAATTGATACTTAATTCAATAAAAGATGTGAGTGTTTATCTTGGTAAAATACAAAGCAAAAGTGAAAATTTTTTCTTCAATGAAGACGAATTTAATAGCAATAAATTTTTAAACTTCATTCAAGAAAATCATATTGAATGTGTGTTATTTCCAAACCCATATGGTAATGAAAAGAGGCTAATTATTTATGAATTTGTGAAAAATAATAATCTTAAATTTATTTGTTATGATAGAGGAGCTTTGCCTGATAGTTGGTTTTTTGACACCAAAGGATTCAATTATGATTCTTCTACTTATAAAGAAGAAAATTGGAATAAAAAATTAACCATAGAAGAAATTAATGAATGTAAAGAGTATATAAATAAAGTCTTAAATGAAGATAATTTTTTAGAAAAACAAGAAAAAAGAAATCCTGAAAAGCTAAAAAGCAAATTAAATACAAAAGGCAAAAAAATAGTTTTTGTTCCCTTACAAGTTGAAAACGATACAGTGGTAAAATATTTTACTTATACACCTTTTGAGTATAATAACTTTTTAGAGATTATCAATGAAGTAGCAAAACATCTAAAATATAGTCATGTTTTTTTAATCAAAAAACACCCTTTAACTTGCAAAATCAATAAAACAAGTTATGACTCACTAGTTTTTACAGAAGATGATACAAATATTATTGATTTGCTTGATATGTGTGATGTAGTATTGACTTTAAATTCTGGTGTGGGGGTTTATGCTATGATGATGAATAAACCTTGTATTAATTGCGCATTTGCTTTTTATGCTATTAATGGAGTTAATTATCAAGTGTTAAATAAAGATGAGTTATTAAAGTATTTGAAAAGTGATTTAAGTGTTGATTATGAAAAAGTTATAAGGTTTATATATTATCTTAAAAACAATGTATATAGTTTTGGAAAATCTAAGTATAAAGTAGTTCAAAAAAATAACAGAATTTATTCTAAAGTATATGAAACGAAATATTATTGTATTAATATAGATTTAAAGAATTATTTAAATGTTAAAAATATAAATAAAATTCATTATAGTCTAAAGTCCTTGATTTATAGACCATATATTAACGAAATTGATCATACAGGTATCATGATAAAAGTATTTAATCTGATTTTTCCAGATTTTATAAAATTAAGAATTATGCATACTAGGTTTTATAAGCTTTTTAGAAAATTGATATATAATCCAAAACAATTTTTTCAAGATAGGTGTAGTAAAAAATATGGCAAAAAAACAAATTAAGGTAGTTTTATTTGGTGGAAGTAATTCTATAATTAAAAATGGATTACAAAAAGGACTTCAACAAGAAAATGTATTGCTTTGTAATTTTGCTTTAGGTGCTACAACATCCATACAAAATCTATATGAACTTATACGAAGACAAGATGAAGTTAAAAATGCTGATTTGATTATCACGGAGTCGAATGTAAATGATAGTTTTTCTTCTAATTTAAATACATACAGAAATCTAAATTGGTTTTATGAAGAGATTTATAAAACAAATAAAAAAATATTAGTTTTAATTTTGCCTTATTATGGTGTAAATATTGTCAATACCAACAGAATTCATAGAAAACTGATAGAAAAATATGGCTTTAATTATATTGATATGCAAGAATACTATGATTTACATAATCTTGGATATTTTGCACAAGTAAAAGGTGCATATGGAATACATCAATGCGACTTTATCATGAGAAAACTAGGAGAAAATATTATCAAAAATATAAAAAATTTTTCTATTTCGCGCAAAATTATTGATTTAAAAAATCCAACTTTCTTGGTACATCCAGCCTCTGAATTTAAACATCAGGATATTTTTGAGATTGAAAATTCTATGTTTAAGGAAAAATATTGTAGGATAAAAAAAGGAGATGCGTTAAAATTTACTTCTAGATTTTACGGTTGTTATATTGTTGCTTATCATACGTGGAATAATACACAAAGGACTAAAATAACAACTCCTTCGGATTGGCTTGAAAGAAGAAAGGTTAAATCAAAATTAATTTTAAATAATAAAGATCGTTCGTATTATGCTAAGCCATGCTTAGATAATATTTTTTATGAAACAGGATTTTGGCCTATCGATGATACTTCTAAAGTTGAAGTCGATTTTGATGATTTATCTACGGTGTTTTTCAACCATGTTGATTTGATTTCGTTTTTTATTATTGAAAATAATGGGGAAATTTACACAGATAATGTTATATACGATGAATTTTTATGCAATGAGATGGAAATTCCAAAAGAATACAATTTTAATCATTTAATACCTTCAGTAGAATGGTATAAGGAAATAATTGACGAATATTGTTCTGCAATGGATCCAATTAAATTACAACCTTTACAAAATCAAATAAGCGCATTAAACTCTAAAATTTCTTTATTAGAACAAAATAAGGTTCAATTATCCCAAGAAAAAGACAAAGTTCAACAAGATAACATTATCTTAAAGCAAACTTTAAATTCTTTGCCTATAAAAAAACAGCAACTTGAAATTTCTAATTTAGAACAAGATTTAATTAATAAAAAACTACAAACAAAACAATTATCAAAAAAACTTGGTATTAAAGTGAATGATTTTATGCCTAAAATAACTATGATCAACCCAGCTTCAGCCAAAGCAAGAATTCAAAACCAACTCTCATATAAACTAGGTCAAGCTATGATAGTTAATTCTAAATCTTTCTTAGGTTATATAAGAATGCCTTTTGTGTTATCCTACATCAAAGATAAACACAAACAAGAACAAAAAATCTATCAAGAAAAAATAAAAAAAGACCCATCATTAGCATTACCTCCATTAGAAAGCTATCCTGATTATCAAGAAGCCTTAAAGTTTAAAAATCATCTCTCTTATAAACTTGGACAAGCTCTTATACAAGCTAATAAAACTTGGTATGGGGGGGGGTATATCAAGTTGCTGTTTAAAATTAGGAAGTTGAAAAAACAATACATAAAGAAAGGTGTAAATGAAAGATAATAAAACCGTAGGCGTAGTAATCCCCATATACAATGTAGAAAAATATCTAAAAGAATGTTTAGATAGTGTAATCAATCAAACTTATACTAACTTAGAAGTCATACTAGTAAATGATGGTAGCACAGATGAAAACTCACTCAATATTGCAAAAGAATATACTCTAAAAGATAAAAGAATAACTCTTTTTGATAAAAAAAATGGTGGACAAAGCACAGCAAGAAATGTAGGTATAGAATATTTTAGTGGAGAATATAAACTCAAAAACAAAACCCAAACTATAAAAGAAAATTCTTTAATAGAATTTAATATAGAAGGTCATAATCCTTATGAAATATATACTGTATATAAAAGCTATAAAGCTTTTAATGATGAACAAGATTTAACCAACTTTAC
This sequence comes from Campylobacter sp. FU_520, assembly GCF_025772385.1. Taxonomy (NCBI): domain Bacteria; kingdom Pseudomonadati; phylum Campylobacterota; class Epsilonproteobacteria; order Campylobacterales; family Campylobacteraceae; genus Campylobacter; species Campylobacter sp. FU_520. The sequence goes on from NZ_JAKMRZ010000007.1 coordinate 76,298, forward strand.
TTATCCTATTATAGATTATATTATCTTTTTAGATTCTGATGATTATTGGGAATTAAACTGCATAGAAGAATGTGTACCTAGAATGGATGGGGTTGATGTGGTGTGGTTTGATAATGCTTTTGATTATGAAATAGAAAAAAAATTCTATAATCGAAGACACGAGTTAAAAAAAAGCTTTATGAAATTATATAATTATGAATTTTCTCGTGTGATTACAAATAAAGAATGGCTAGATCTGGTAGACAATACAAATTCTGTTTTTGCTTTTGTTTGGGCTGGAATGATTGATTTTTCATTTCTACAAAAAATTGATTTAAAATTTTTGGATTACTTTATACACGAGGATCATCATTTTGGGATTTTATTATTTTTACAAGCCCGTTATATTTATGTTTTTAATGAGGAGTTGTATCACTATCGTATAGTTTCAAATACAACTTGCTCGTATGATAATGAGATTACAAACATCCCTTCTCATATTAAACACTATATAGAAGTTTTTGGTGATATTTCTCTGGCAAAAAGATATCATATGTTAAGCAGTATTTTTATGAATGCATTGAAAATTATCGAATATATAAAAAAAGAGCAAGACATTGGTTTTGCTAAACAAATAGAAAAAAAGTTTTTTTACTTTTTATATATGTTCCATTTTGGTTTATATGAATTAAAACAAGATCCTTTGCAAATGATAGGCAAGTTAAAAACACTAAAAATAATTTTTTCTGAACATTCATTGCAATATCCAGAATTTTATTTTTATGTTGAAAATGGAACTGGGATTCAGAAGATAAAGGAAAGCCCAGAGTATAAGCTTGGAGTTGAAATTGTAGATAGCTTTAAAAACGATAGTTTTTTCAAAACTTTGTATAAAATATATAACAATTTTAAACAATTAAAGAAAATAAAAGAGCATGATTATCTTGCTTCTGATTTACCTTATGAAGCATATCCTGATTATTTGGATGTCATGAAAATTCAAAGATTTTTATCGTATAGAATAGGTAGTTGTTTTGTTTCTTGCCGCAAAGATAACAAAACTTTTATCTATACAATGTATAAAATGATGGATGTTCTTAGGAGATGGAGAAAAGAAAAGAATGTAAAACTGCATATTAAAAAGATTAATGATTGGGATGATATAAATAAAAAATTATATCCAATTTTCAAAGATTTTGACTTGATAAACATAAGCTCAAATGCAGATGTGTTAAAAAAATGTATACTTGATAAAAATAAAGATTTATATTGGCTATGTGATCTTGGGTATAGTGTTTTAGCTGAAGGGGTTAAACTAGCTTTTGATAGACAAATAGAAAAGGAGAAATTAAAAGTATATCTATATAATGATTGGCAAGCCATTTTAGTGGAGAATGATTTAATTTTTAACACAGATAAGTCTGATGAGTATTATATTAATATATCTGAATGCATAGAAATAAAAGGTGTTAAAGTTTTTACGCAAGATCTAAATATAGAATTAAAAAATTTGCAGATTCTAGTGCGAAAAACACAAGGGTATGTTGTTTCTACAAAACCGGATGCATTTGGTATGAGATTGGCTGGTATATTGGTAGGTATGTATCTTTCTAGACAAATCAACTTTAAATTTGCTTTCACATGGGAAAATAGCATTGATGTGGATTTTTTAAATGTTCAAAAAAGTGTTAAAACTAACGAAGTGCATTATTTGGGAAACGCTATGGAAGATGTAACGCATGTATTTGATGACAAATTTATTAAACGGTATATGATACCTTCTAAATGCGCTATGCCTAGTTGGGGTCATAATTTAGGATTTAATAAAAGAAGTTTATATGATTTAAAATACAAAAAAAGTGATGAAACATGGGGGTGGTATTCAACAGATATTTTGCCAAGCAAGTGGATTAAGGGTTGTGATGAAAAACAAGCATTGAAAGATATATCAGAAATCTACCAAACTATTGATTTTTCAAGCTCTTTTAGGGAAATTATCAATGATGTAAATACGATTTATAAAAAAATGAATCAAAAATTTGTTGCTATACATATAAGAGGAGGAGAAATTATCTTTTCTGATTCTAGAAAAGTACCTGGATGGTGTGTCGTCGAAGAACGATATTTTCCTTATGAAATTGCATTGGAGATTATATTAAAAGAGATTCAAAACGGTAATTTTGTAATTGTTTTTGGTCAAGATTTGAAATCAAATGCTCTATTATCTAGCTATGTTTCATCAAAAATTGGTAATCATGAGGCTATTAAATGTGTAGACGATTTTATTACTAAACAATACTCTGACATGGAAAGAAGCTTTTTTGATATGAATTTAATGTCAAAGGCTGAAAAAATTTATTCAGCTAGAGAATCTGTTTTTTCTAAAGTATCGATGATGATATCTGGAAAAAATAACTTGATTTCTTATCATAGTTTGTTTAATTTAAAAGAGCAGTATAATATTATTGAAAAAAATTTATATAAACTAGGTTTACATGATTTGTATACCGCTATGGCGTATTTTAGATTGTATTCTTTATCAAAGCAGCTTGGTGAAAGCGCTGAAAAATCATTTAGTATGATTCAACAAGCTTTAAAATATGATTTTGAGAATGATGCATATAGAATATATACAATTGATTTCTATCTTCAAACTAAACAATATCAGAAAGCAGAAGAACTTTTAAGATACGTTATGGAAAATAGAAAGGAAAAATTTATGAAGAATTTTTTTGAAAATTCATGTCAAAGTTTTAATCGTGAATATGAAACCTATATGCAATACAATGATGATAGGTATTTGCATTTAAACTATATGAAGAATGAAGTGATAAATTGGTTAAATAGAGACATTGAATAAGGAGCGGATTTGATGGGTAAAATTATAGTTGCAAATAGATATGATGGATTAGGTGAAAGATTTTTGGCTTTTATGAATGCTATATATTTATCAGATCTTTACAATTGCAATTTTAAATTTATTTGGAATTCTATGGATGAAACTAATTTGGATTTAAATGCTGAAGGAGTTGTCTTTCCTAGTGTTCCGCCCAAAGAATTTTTCTTTTCTGAAAAATTTATTTTAAATTACTATTATTACGATTATAATCAAACAGCGTATGATACTTATTTATGGACGTGTCATAAAAAAAATAGTTTTGAAGTTATCAGTAATTTTTTTCAGAAAAACAATATATTGCAATGTAATTTGAATACTGATATATCAAATTTTTTTAGTGATATTTCTAAAATACAATATAAAAATAGCATGAAGTCAATTTGGAATAATATTGATTTTTCAAAAGAAATAAATGATGCTCTAGAGTATGGAAAAAAAATTGGAGATTTTCTTAATCAAAATTATATTACAATGCATGTTAGAGGGGGCGATATTTTTTACAGAACAGATGTTTTATATCTTTGTCGCTTTAAAGCATTGGAGGTATGTTTATCTATAGATGTAATAAAAAAAAATAAGAGCGAAAATATTGTCTTATTGGGTAATGATGAAAAATTAAATACGAAACTAAAAAATACCTTTACGCAACTAGGATATAATGTATTTACTTCTAATGATTTTACAAAAGACCATGATTTTGATGTGAATCAAAAAGCTATTTTTGATATTACTTTAATGGCTAACTCGAAAAAGCTATATTTGAGCGGGAGTAGCGGCTTTTCTAATTTGTCTTACTTGATAGGAAATTGTGAAAGAATTTGTGTTTATGATATGTATTCTTTGCAAGAAAAGTATAATATAATAAAAAGTAATCTACAAAAATTTGATTTCAATAATCATCAAAAATCTTTTGCATTTATTCATTTGTATATTTATGCTAAAGAATTAAATATATCAATATCAGAGCAAATTGAAAATATAAAAGAAGCAATGCAAGTCAGGGATGATGCATTTGTTTTTAAGGTCTTTTATGTTGATTTATTGTTAAAAAATGATCAGCCTGATGTTGCTGAGGAATTTTTTGTTGCAAATATCAACAATATGGATAAATTTTTTGAAAATTTATTGTATAATGGATGGGGTGGTCCTGAATATTTTCTTTATGATTTTGTTTTTTTAAGTTACTTAAATATAAAAAATATAGCAAAATATCCAAATCTTTATTGCGTGACATATTATTTGATCTATAAGCTAATAACCACCAACAATAAGAAATTTAAAGATAAAATAGATTTTTTTTTAAGGTATAATTATTTTGATAAAAAAGTGTTATCTAGTTGTCTTTTTTTAAATAATCACGAAAAGATTATTTTGCTTTTAGAGAGTGAAATAATAAAGTCTATTGATCGTTATGCTATACAATCTGAGTCAGCAAAAAAATACATATATGATCATTTAGCATACAAATTGGGTTTAGCATATAATATTTATTCCAAAGGTTTGTTTAATAAGTTAATGCTGCCTATTATATTAATATATATCAGCAAAGAACATAAACGAATTAAAATGATGAGGAGAAAAAAAATATTAGAAAATTTAGAATTAGGAATACCGTGCTTAAAAAATTATCCAGATTATAATGAAAGCTTAACAGAAAAAGACAGTTATAATTACAAACTCGGAGAAATAATAATCAGTGCTCATAAAAATTGGTATAAGGGTGGTTATATTAAAATGATGTTTGATATTTATAAGCTAAAAAACAAAATGAAATCAAGGAGTGAAGAATGAAAATAGGTATTATTGGTGCTGGTATATCTGGTATGTCTGTTGCAAGACTTCTAAAAGATGACTTTGAAGTAGAGGTTTTAGAAAAATCTAATGTTGTAGGCGGTATCGCTAGAACAAAAGATGTTGATGGTAAGCCATACCATGTAAATGGTGGACATTGTTTTAATTCTAAATTTGATGATGTTTTGGATTTTGTGTTTAATACTGTATTAAGTAAAGATAAATGGAATTATTTGCCTAGAAAAGCTGAAATCTTGTTTAAAGAAAATTGGATTACATATCCTATAGAATTCTCAATCAAAGAAATAGATAATTTTGATACAAATTTGGCTTTTAAAATAACAAATGAAATGTTTAATGCTTCATATGAGAAAGGAAACAATCTCGAAGAGTGGTTTATAAATCATTTTGGCCCAACTTTGGCAAAAGAATATTTTATACCGTATAATACTAAAATTTGGGGCATAGCGCCAAAAAATATGGATAATGTATGGATAGAAGATGAAAAGCAAATGAAACTTCCTGTTCCAACAAAGGAGAGTTTTTATAAGTCATTGATTGATAAAACAACTGATAAGATGTCTCATGCTGCTTTTTATTATCCAAAAACAAATAATCAAAATACTTTTATAGAAGCTATAGGGGAAAATGTAAATATTCTTACGAATTATGAGGTAAAAGATCTTAAAAAAGAAAACAACCAATGGGTTGTTAATGGTGAAAAAAAATATGATATACTGATAAATACAAGTCCATTGGATCTTGTACCTAAAATTTTAAAGGATATTCCCGCTGAAGCTTTAAGTTGCTTTAAAAAACTTAAATACAATAAAGTTACAAATATTTTTTGGGAAACAGATGGAAGTTTAGATATTACTTGGGGTTATATTCCAGATTCAAGTATAGGTTTCCATAGAATTTCTAATACTGGCTCTATAGTGCAACCAAAAGGAAAATTTTGTACAACAGAGGCGATAGGTGAAATTGCTTATGATAAACTAGTGAGAGAAGGGAAAAAAATACCATTTTTGAAAAAACCAATTGATTATAATGTTACAGAACATGCTTATGTTTTTTTTGATCTAAACTATACTCAAGCAAAAACAGGTGCAATTTCATATTTGAATTCACTTGGAATTTTCTCACATGGTAGATTTGGCGAATGGGAGTATTATAATATGGATGTATGTATTAAGAGATCTATTGATCTAGCTAAAAGTATAAAAGAAAAATATAAAGGAAAATAATGGCGATAGAATTTGATATACAAGAATCAAAAAATTTAAAAGGAGTATATATAATAACTCCTAATAAATTTAGAGATTTGCGTGGAGAAATATGGACGGCTTTTACAAGTGAAGCTATAGATAAACTTTTGCCAGATAATCTTCAATTTATACATGATAAATTTATTCACTCTAGACATAATGTTATAAGAGGTATACACGGGGATCATAAAACATATAAACTAGCTACTTGTGTTTATGGAGAAATCCATCAGGTTGTGGTTGATTGTAGACAAGATTCGCCTACTTATTTAAAACATGAAAAATTTATAATAAATCAAGATAACCAAAAAATTATCTTAGTTCCAGCTGGATTTGGAAATGCACATTATGTGAGTAGCGAAAGTGCAGTGTATTATTACAAATGTGCATATAAAGGAGAATATGTGGACGCAAATGAACAATTCACCTATGCTTGGAATGATGAGAGAATAGGAGTTGATTGGCCAACAAAATCTCCAATCCTTTCAGAAAGAGATATTTTAGCTGTAAGCAAGGAGTGATTTATGGAAAAAAATTCAAAGATTTATATAGTAGGACACCGCGGATCTGCCGGAAGTGCCATAATGGAAAAATTGCAAAAACTAGGTTATAATAATCTAATATATGCAACAAGAGAAGAGCTAAACTTACTTGATTTTAGTACTGTAAAAAAATTTTTTGACAATAATCAACCAGAATATGTTTTTTTTGCAGCGGCAAAAATGAGTGCTTTGGGTGTAAAAGCTCCAGCTGATATTTTATACGAAAATTTAACAATTCAGAATAATATATTTTTCAATTCGTATAGTTCAAATGTAAAAAAATTAATTTTTTTTGGTAGCTCTTGGATGTATCCTCAGTGTGCAGATAATCCTATCAAAGAAGAAAGTTTGCTTACAAGTGAGTTAGAATATAATGCTGAACCATATGCTTTAGCAAAGATTGCTGGAGTTAGAATGTGTGAATTTTATAATTTACAATATAATACTAATTTTATTTCAGTTGCATTGACTAATTTATATGGAAAAACAGCTGATTATAACTTAAAAACAGCTAGGGTATTACCAGCGATGCTTAGAAAATTTCATTTAGCAAAACTTCTTAATGAAAAGAGGTATGATGAAATTTTATTAGATCTTAACTTGCAAGATCAAGATGAAGCGATAAGTTATCTTAATGCTAATGGAATTTATGGAGAGCATATAGAGCTTTGGGGTGCGGGTAAGACTAGGAGGGAATTTATACATTCAGATGATTTGGCAGATGTTTGTATATATATAATGAATAATATTAATTTTAGCGATCTATCTAAAAATAATATAAAAAATACACATATTAATGTGGGCACAGGTAGCGATTTGTCTATTGCAGAATTAGCTTATTTAATAAAACAAATTACACAGTATCAAGGTGAAATAAAATTTGATATAAGCAAACCGGATAGTTCTATGAATAGACTACTTGATTGTTCTAAAATTCATTCTTTGGGTTGGAAACATAAAATAGAACTTGAAGAAGGTATTAAGATGATGTATGAAGATTACCTTCAAAATAGTAAAAAAGCTTAAGAGGGTTTTGATATGAAAAAAACAGCATTGATTACAGGTTTTACAGGTCAAGTTGGCTCGCAAATGGCGGACTTTTTACTAGAAAATACTGACTATGATGTTATAGGTATGATGCGTTGGCAAGAACCTATGGATAATATCTATCATCTAAGTGATAGGATTAATAAAAAAGATAGAATTAGTATTTTTTATGCTGATTTGAATGATTATTCAAGTATTCAAAAGCTTTTTGAAAGCAAGCGACCGGATGTGATCTTTCATTTGGCTGCACAGTCTTACCCAAAAACCTCTTTTGATATACCTATAGAAACCTTACAAACTAATATCATAGGTACAGCAAATATTTTAGAAAATATTAGATTGTTAAAAGCCAAAGATGGTTATGATCCTGTAGTGCATGTGTGTTCTTCTAGTGAAGTTTATGGTAGGGCAAAAGTAGGTGTTAAGTTAAACGAAGATACAACCTTTCATGGCGCAAGTCCTTATAGTATAAGTAAAATCGGTACAGATTATTTGGGAAGATTCTATGGTGAGGCTTATGGCATAAAAACTTATGTCACTAGGATGGGAACTCATAGTGGTCCAAGACGTTCTGATGTGTTTTTTGAAAGTACAGTTGCAAAGCAAATCGCATTGATTGAAGCGGGTTACCAAGAGCCTGTTATCAAAGTAGGAAATTTATCAAGTGTAAGAACTTTTCAAGATGCCAGAGATGCGATAAGGGCTTATTATTTGCTTTCATTAGAAAGTGAAAAAGGAAAAGTTCCTTGCGGTGAAGCTTTTAATATAGCGGGTGAAGAGGCTTTTAAGCTTCCTGAGGTTATCGATATACTTTTGAGTCTTTCTACAAGAAAAGATATCAAAGTAGAGCAAGATGAAGAAAGATTGCGTCCTATTGATGCAGACTATCAAATGTTTGATAATACTAAAATCAAAAGCTATATCAATTGGAAACCAGAAATTCCAGCTAGGCAGATGTTTGAAGATTTGCTAAATCATTGGAGAAAAGAAATTTCTATGGGTAGAATCCCACTTAATAGGTAGTAGTTATGATAATTCGTTCTCAAACTCCATTGCGCTTAGGTTTAGCTGGCGGGGGTACTGATATAAATTTATATTGTGATCAATATACAGGTTATGTTTTAAATGCGACTATATCTTTATATGTGCATTGTACTTTAGTAGAAAGAAATGATGGAAAAATCATCTTTGATTCATCAGATATAAATGTAAAAGCAGAGTATAAAAGCAAAGATTTTTTAGAAAATGATGGCAAGCTAGATCTTTATAAAGCAATTTACAATCGTTTAGTAAAAGATTATGTTAAAAAACCTTTGAGTTTTTCTTTGCATACTTATTCAGATGTACCAAGTGGTAGTGGGCTTGGTGGTAGTTCTACTTTGGTGGTGGGCATTATCAAAGCATTTGCTGAGTGGCTGAATTTACCTTTGGGTGAGTATGAGATTGCACGTTTAGCATATGAGATTGAACGAGAAGATATGGCTATAGTAGGTGGTGCACAAGATCAATACGCTGCAACTTTTGGTGGGTTTAACTTTATGGAATTTTATGATCAAAAAAGAGTGATCGTTAATCCTTTACGCATTAAAAATTGGATAGCAAGCGAGCTTGAAGCTAGAGTTTTGCTTTATTTTACAAATATTACTAGAGAAGCTAAAGATATAGAAGAGCATAAAAAAGGAAAACTAGGAGATAAAAGCTCTCTTAATGCTATGCATGCGATAAAGCAAGATGCGCTAGATATGAAAGAAGCATTATTTAGAGCTGATTTTGATAAAATAGCTCAAATTTTAGGCAAGTCATGGCAGTCAAAAAAGATCATTTCTGATATAGTAAGTAATGATGAACTTGAAAGAATTTATCATTTAGCCATGGAAAATGGTGCTTATAGTGGCAAAACAAGTGGAGCGGGCGCTGGAGGGTTTATGTTTTTTATGGTTGATCCTATAAAAAAATATAAACTTAAAAAAATTCTAAATGAACAGCAAGGATATGTGCAAGAGTTCTACTTCACTAAAGAAGGAGCAAAATCATGGAAAATTTAAATTTATATATAAAATCTCATTTTAGTGATTCAATTGATATTAAAACTAAGATTTTAAATGATAGCGATACGATCAGCTTAATCAAAGATGTGTCTTTAAAAGTAATCAATACTTATAAAAATGGCAATAAAACTTTACTAGCAGGCAATGGAGGAAGTGCGGCTGATGCACAGCACATAGCTGGGGAGTTTGTGAGTAGATTTTACTTTGACAGACCTGGTATTGCAAGCATTGCTTTAAGTACTGATACGAGCATTTTAACAGCTATTGGTAATGACTATGGCTATGAAAATTTATTTGCAAGACAAGTGCAAGCTCAAGGTGTGAGCGGAGATGTTTTTATAGGAATTTCTACAAGCGGAAATAGTAAAAATATCTTAAAAGCTTTAGAAATTTGTAAAGAAAAAGGAATTTTAAGCATAGGTTTAACCGGGGCTAGTGGCGGTGCTATGAATGAACTTTGTGATTATTGTATTAAAGTGCCATCATCTTGTACACCAAGGATTCAAGAAGCGCATATTTTGATAGGTCATATTATCTGTGCTATAGTAGAAGAAGAGCTTTTTGGTAAAGGGTTTTGATTGCAAGCTATAGTTTTAGCAGGAGGGCTTGGCACAAGGTTAAAAAGTGTAGTGCAAGATCTTCCAAAACCTATGGCACCCATTAATGGAAAGCCATTTTTAACCTTTGTCTTAGAGTATTTAAAAAAACAAGGAATTACTGAAGTTATCTTAAGTGTTTCGTATAAATACGAACTTATCCAAGAATACTTTAAAGATGAATTCGATGGTATAAAAATACGCTATAACATTGAAAAAGAGCTTTTAGGTACAGGTGGAGCTATAAAAGATGCTTTGAAGTTTATACAAAATCAAGCTTATGTTTTAAACGGGGATACTATTTTTGATATTGATCTAAAAAAACTTGCTTTAAATGATAGTAAAATTTGTATCGCACTCAAACAAATGCAAAATTTTGATAGATATGGTACTGTAAATGTTGATGATCAAGGTATTGTAACGTCTTTTGAAGAAAAGGTGTTTAAAAAACAAGGCTTAATCAATGGTGGTATATACTTACTGAAAAAAGATATTTTTGATGAATTTGATCTAGAGAAAAAATTTTCTTTTGAAGAATTTTTGCAAGAAAATTTTGAATTGTTAAAAATACAAACCCAAATTTTTGATGATTATTTTATTGATATTGGGGTACCACAAGATTACAAATTTTTTATAAAATATAAGGGGTAAAATGAAAAATTTTATTATCACTTTAACAGGTCTTGCAGGGAGC